>JAUQWT010000103.1 GCA_030835005.1 Ignavibacteria bacterium
TCGCCTACTCTCCTAACCGTGTTTTCAAGCCAGCTTTTGTAAAAATTGTACTTTATTTCTTTCTCGGCATCCGGCAATTGCTCAGTATGCGCACTTCCTATAGAGCGCAGCATTTTAAAATCATCCCTCAGCAGGTCATCCTGCTTATCTGCCCTCGATGCAAGTTCTTTCCACGCATAATAAAGCTTTCGGGGCGGAGCAGCCGCGATTTGGGAATCGAACTTAATACATATCTTGTTATCTTTGATAGCAAACCTGCAGTAAAAAAGCGAGTAGTTCATTTCCATAAGCCGCCTCATAAAAGCAACACTTGTTTTATCGAACTCCGCAATATCAGCTTCAGCTACAACCCTGCCTCCCGAAAAATGCCCGTATATTATTTTTGAACCCTGCATGAGCTCAAAATCAATGTTGTCCCCTTCGCGCTTAAAAATCACGTTATTTGATTCATCATCTCTTATGTAGTTCAGAAATGCCTCATAGCTATCTGTATAGTTCTTTTCCAGAAATAGCTTTTCTGATCTGCCCCAGGCTTCTATTTTCTGTTTGTCCTTAAAACTATCCGAAAATCTGCCGAATGTTATCATTAATTATTATTTATTATGCGGATTGAAAATGTCAATTCATTCAACAAAAATACCTTTTGCTTAAATCTTATTCAAAGCAAAAAGTATTCATAACTCTGGAAAAAATAGTATGATTGTTTTGCAGGGTTAATCTGTTTGATAGCAGTTCATTACAGGGAGTTTTATGGATTGTTTCGCTTAAGTTGGTTTTGAAGTCGTTTGATTTTGTAAACCGCTTTTGCATCCCTGTTTGCCCGGAGAAGCCGCGCCCCTGCCTCTTAGAAAAGGGCAAGAAAGAAGCATGAATCATTCGCGAAGAATACGCAATAATCGGGGCCTTAGCCCCAAATAGCTTTTTCATGACGGGAAAGAATAATCGGCTAAGGCCATTTTTGTTAATCCTTAACCACGACCCATAGGTTTTGGCAACTTCTAGAAAAGTGCGAATCCATAAATGCCAAGGCCTGTCTTTTTAATGCAATTGGGCAATAAAAAAACAGGCTTGTGGCAACGTAAAACTATCGGAGGTAAACCTTTAAGTGCAGAACATTCAGGCTTTAATGTCAACGCAGAGTTCCTGAAAAAGAGACTCTGCGGTGACGGTGATGCAGACATCTGCACCTGTAAGTCGGAAGTTTTCCTGGACTACCAGGCACAGTGTATATCCCGGATACTATCTTCTATTTGTCTTTATTGTATTCATATTCAAAATCATCATCATCGCCGGTATCATTATTGTTCTTATCCTTATTTTTTTCTTTCAGCTTATCCATTTTCTCTTTTTGTTCTTTCTGCAGTTTCTTCTGGAACTCACGGCTTTCTTTTTCAGCTTCGCGTCGTTCTTTTTCTGATTCCATCTTCTCCTTTGTCTCTTCCTTCACCTGATTCATTTCTTTTTTGATCTCTTCGTTAACACGCTTCAATTCTTCTTTAACGCGCTCCATCTCCTTGCGGAATTCTTCATTATCGTAGTTTAAGTCTTTCTGAAGTTCCATCATGTCGCGGTTAAGCTCCTCCATTTCTTCCGGAGAAGGAAGGGTCTCGGGAGTCTCCCAGCGGAAATGATTGCTATCGCCATATTCAAAATTCCAGTTCTTCTTGATATTCTTTTCCCAGTTCTTATTCCAGTGTTCCTGCCAGTTCTTCTGCCACTCAAGCTGCTTCATCGATTCTTCAACCCGCTGCATGTTTTCCTGAACACTCTGCTGAACCTGTTCCATAATTTCATCAACCCACTCATTTACGTTTTCCATCTTCTTCAGGTGGGGAATGCTGTCCTTTGGGATGTTCTTCGGAGCAGGATAGTAAGCGGATACTTTTGCATATACTTTTGACTTATATTCTTCATCAACCCTCGGCAGAATATTTACTAGCGTAACAGCATCTGTTTTCTTTGCATTTTTTAATATGATGTTTACACATTGCCCGCCGCAATTGCCAAAGTCGAATTCCATTAATGCTTTCTTCAGCTCAGGTGCGGAATCTTCCCTGAACGGAGTGCCCGGACCAAAACCCTGCTTGGTTACGCAAAACTTGCCTTCGGGTACCAGGGATTCCCTGCCGCCTGCAGATTCAAGCGAAACCTTGCCCTCGCGGACATACAGGAGCCCGTCACCTGATTTATCTATTGAAAACTTGTACGAACACCCAAGATCGACCGCTGTTACAGAGCCGGCATCCACAAAGAATGTGCGCGGAGTTGCCTTGATATCTGCATCTATTGAGCCGTAATCAAGCTGTATTCTGTGCTCACCCTCAACGCTCTTTACAAGTTTTACGCGCGTGTTAGGCTCTATAATTACAGATCCAAGCCCTGCAACATAAAGTTCTGCCTTTGATGAATCATCAGTTGTAACAGAACTTCCAACTGAAAGACTGTCTATTGCTTTCATCACAAGGTTATTAAGCAAAGGGCTGCCCTTAACCGATGTAACCATCCATTTCGGGCCGCCGCTAACTTCAACAACACTATCTGTAAAATTAAGCCCGTTATCTTTCTTTAAGAACTGGTTTACTCCGTAGATTACAAATGCAAGAAGAAGAACTGCTGCCAGTCCCGACATGTAATACCTGAGCGATCCCCATCCGGCAGATGATGCGCTTTTTTCAAGCTTCACCACGGTTGATTCTTCCTGCCTGCGGAAAGGAATGTATTCGTCTTCAAATCCGCTCATGTTGTAAATGTGAGAGTCCTTATCGGGAAGGGATGAGTTTATTTTTGCTTCAATTGAGTTCCAGAGTTCATTCTTTTTATCTTTTGAAAGCAGCTTTTCATCTATGTAGCTATCCTGTGCAAGAAGCGATGCTTTTTCAACCAGTAAAATAGTGTCTTCCAGGTATTTTTTGCAGCTGTTGCAGGCTTTAAGATGGTCTTCCATCTTCGCTCTCTCAGCGGCAGATATCATACCTTCAAGGTAATCATCTACCAGCGGTTTGATCTCATCGCATTTATAATGTTCCATAATGTTATTGTCCTGTTTCATTTATTTTGTCAGCTCCTCTCGCAGCATTCTTCTGGCCCGGTGCAAATGAGCCTTTGAGGTACCTACCTCGATATTCATTATATCGGAAATCTCATGATGCTTATAACCTTCAATATCGTGAAGAATGAAGGCGAGTCTTGCCTGTTGAGGCAGTTTTCCGAGGGCTGTTTCTATATCCATTTTTGAATCTATACTGTGTTTGTGTTTAGTTGATGCACTTTCTCTGTTAACAATATCGCTCAGTTCTGCTACACGCTCAGCAAATCTTTTTTCCGAGCGCTTCATCATCAAAAACTGGTTTACGGCTATTGAGTGCAGCCATGATGAGAACTTGCTCCCGAACTGGAACGATGAAAGTTTTTCCCATGCTTTTATAAAAACTTCCTGGGTCAGCTCTTCGGCCGTATCCTTGTCTTGTGATGCTCTTAAGCAAACCGCATAAACCCGTGATACATTGTTCTTATACAATTCCTTAAATGCATGAGCATTCCCGGCTGCCGCCTGGCGGACCAGTTCAAACTCCCTATCCGGACTTGATGTTACCAGCTCCAGAGCTCCCTCCCTAGCTTCGGCTAAATTCGACCGCATATTTTCTCCTAAATTACAATATTATGATGCTTTTTGATAGGAAAGGGTTTAGTGTGATTCATCTATTATATAGTATGAAAACTAGCGGAAATGGTTAAAACTGTAGAAAATACCTGTTTTTCAACAGTCCTCAGTGTTGAACAGCCACAAAACCGGACAAATTGGCTTTTTAGAGCTTTGCCAAGGCTTCGGGTTTGTTTTCAGGTTTAACCGCCTGACTATCCTTTTTTCAACTTCATGAAGTTTTAATATTTTTTTCCTGGCTTGGTTTTCTTATTTTCTGACTCTTTTTTTTGTTTAACATTGCGGCTTATCGGCAATCTTCTGTTTTGATTCTGTTTTCTGCTGTTCATAAGAATCGCTTCGGTTAAGAATTTCTGAGTATTATTAATTTTAAATTCTTATTTTTGATTTAATAATTCGGCAAAAACCATGAAATATCTGACCGTCTGTATTCTCTGCTTTGCAATTGTAACTTCTGTTTCCTGTACTAAAAGATCAGAGGATATCAAAATTGATAAGAAATCTTCCGGTGATTCTGTAAATAAAGAAGATAAAACAACAGCGGGCGATAATAAAACCCGTGCAGTAAGCGATACTGTCTTCATGGCGAGATGGGACGGCAAACGGGTCATAATTGAAGATTACTATAAATACGCAGAAAACGAAAAAACACTTATGAGCGATACTGGCGGGTATGATAAGTATTCAACAAAACTTATTGATCTTGTAAAAAAATACTCGAAATACAGCGAACAAACTCCGGAATATCTTTTTAGTGAATTCAAACCCGAATTCTCTTCCTTCACAAATCTGAAAGTTGGCGATAAACTGTACTTATCAACTCTTGGCGGCGCCTATCCCATTGAAGTAACGGGATACATAATTAATATGGATGACATGATAGGCTCAGGAACGATTTTCTATGCAACTGCAAATCTTCCCGCAGGCGCCAAGCCTGATGAATACGAAGTCATGGTAAGCTCGTTCAATAATAACATGACACCAACAAACAAAACCGGCATTACCGATCAGAAAATACTGGATAAATATAAATCATTTCTTATGCCCTGGCTTAAAAAAGTAAAAATTACCGAGTATGATGAAAAGGGAAAAGAATCGATAACAACGGTCCGTGAAATAAAAAATGAAGAGCTAAAACTATTTAAAGGGAATTTCACCGGCTCGGGATATGTGGAGTATCTTGCGGGTGTTACTCTGCGTAACGACCCAACAAATTTTACTTCCCTCATCTATATTCTTGACGATAACGGCAAAGTTCTTAAGGAACTTTCTCCACTTTCTGCGAATAATTTTACGTTCAGCTCCGTTGAAATGATTTGTGATTTTAACGGCGACGGCATTTGGGAAATTATCACGAGCGACGGCTACTACGAAGGCGGCGGATATAATTTTCACAAGTTCATGTACGGCGAATTTAAAACCCTCGCTAACGGATTTATGTTTGGAGTGTAGTAATGTGAAACGTGAGACGTCAAACGTGAAATGTGAATAATAAAAACCAAATTCCCCTCCTGCGGAGGGGTGGATCTACGCCGATAGGCGGAGAGACGGGGTGGGTTGTGTGAG
>JAUQWT010000104.1 GCA_030835005.1 Ignavibacteria bacterium
AATCTCGTAGCAATTGAATTCAAGGAAGAAGAAGGCTCTTTTTTAGTCGGCGCAATTGCCGGCTATTTGACGAAGTCAAATAAAGTTGGATTTGTCGGCGGGATGGAGTCTCCCCTTATTAAAAAATTCCAAGTATCATACGAAGCCGGAGTTAAACATGCCAATCCGAATTGTCAGATATTAATTGGCTATGCGGGGGTTACAGGTGATGCATTCAAAAATCCGGGCAAGGGAAAAGAGCTCGCCATGGGACAGTATTCCGATGGCGTTGATATTATTTACCATGCATCAGGCGTAACAGGGCTGGGAGTTTTTGAAGCGGCAAGAGAGATGAAGAAGTTCGCAATCGGTGTAGACTCTGATCAAAATGATGAGGCCCCGGGAATTATCATAACAAGCATGATAAAAGTTGTGGATGTTTCGGTTTATGACGTAATAAAGGAAGTTAAAGAGGGAACATTTAAGGGCGGAAGAGTTGAAACATTCGGGTTGAAATCAAAGGGAGTTGATTATGTTTATTCTGATAAGAACAAAGGCATGATACCGGATGAAGTCAGGACGAAAGTTGAGGCAATCCGGAAAGATATTATTGAAGGCAAGATCACAATTCCCGTGAAATGAAGTGTTCAATTGTAATCCTGTCACGAATATTACTTTGATAGAATTTTCTAATTGATTAAGTTTTTGATTTTAAAAATTGATTTTAGGGATATTGAATTCGTGGCACGAATAGAGGCAAATAAAGGGAACACCAATTGGATAATTATGCCGTAGAGATGACAGGTATCACCAAAATATTTGGTGATGGATTTAAGGCTAATGATAATATAAACCTCAGAGTTAAACGCGGCGATATACATGCGCTGGTTGGAGAAAACGGCGCGGGCAAATCTACCCTCATGAACATTCTATACGGAATGTACAGACCGGATAGCGGCTCAATAAAAATTGATTCAGCAGAAAAAACATTTCACTCCCCTTCCGAAGCAATTTCAGGCGGGATTGGTATGGTTCACCAACATTTTATGCTTGTAGAAACACTGAGCGTTCTGGAAAATATAATACTTGGTGATGAACCCGCAGGCTTTGCAGGGATGATCGATTACAATACTTGCAGGAAAAGGGTCAAAGAGCTGACCGGCAACTTCGGGATAGATATTGATCTTGATGCAAAGGTTGGGTCACTTCCGGTAGGTACACAGCAAAAGATCGAAATACTGAAGATCCTTTACCGATATGCAGAAATACTTATTCTTGATGAACCCACGGCAGTACTCACTCCCGCTGAGGCCGAAGGTCTATTCAAAACCCTCAAAGAGTTAAGATCTGAAGGCAAAACAATAATACTGATTTCGCATAAAATGAGCGAGGTTCTCTCTGTAAGTGACAGGATCACTGTACTCAGGCGAGGTAAAGTAACGGGTGACCTGAATACTGCTGAAACAAGTAAAAGTGAACTTGGCAGACTTATTGTTGGAGAAGATATGGGCGACCTATCTGTAAAAGAGCAAAACCCTTTTAAAGATACAATCCTGGAAATAAAGAATGTTTCAATAAAAAATGATAAGAAGCTCTTAGCTGTAAAAGATACAACGATTAAGATCAAAAGCGGAGAAATATTAGGCGTTGCCGGAGTTGAAGGCAATGGTCAAACAGAATTGATCGAAGCTCTTAGCGGAATAAGAGAAATAGTATCCGGCAGTATTATGCTTAAGGGTAAGGAGTTAAGAAAAAGAGATGCCATAGCACATATACCGGCTGATAGGCATAAACATGGCATGGTAAAAGAGTATCCGCTTTACATGAACATTCTCCTTGGCAGAGAAAGTGAATCCGTATTTTCAACTCTTTATTACTTAAAACAAAAAGAGATTATTAATTACACAGATAAACTGATCAAAGAATTTGATATCCGCCCGGCTGATCATGGGCAATTAATGGGCGGACTCTCAGGCGGCAATCAGCAAAAAACAGTTGCAGCCAGAGAGCTGACAAAAGATACGGATCTGATCATAGCCAGTCACCCAACACGTGGACTTGATATAAAGGCTGCGAAATTTGTGCATGAAGCATTGCTTTCGGAACGAAAAAAAGGGAAAGCCATAGTTTTGGTTTCAACAGACCTGAGCGAATTGTTATTGCTTTCAGACCGGATTGCAGTGATGTACAACGGGACAATTACAGGAATGTTTAATGCAGTACAAACAGATGAGAATGAAATAGGGATGTATATGACGGGGATGATGACAATGGGCAGTAAAAAGTAAAAAATAAAAAAGCAAAAAGTACGAAAGGATAAATCCTAAAAAGGAACATATATTCTGAATAAGTTAAGAACAAGTATAGTAATAATTGCCGGGCCGGTGATATCGGTCATTGCTTCATTGCTGATTGGTGCTATTTTTATTGCTGCGATCGGGCAGAATCCGCTTGAAGTGTATTTACAGCTTTTTTCTCAAACGCTGGGCAATACATATGGAATAGGACAGGTATTATTTAAAGCCACTCCCCTGATACTAACAGGGCTATCGGTAGCAATAGCATTCAAGGCCGGGCTGTTTAATATTGGAGCTGAAGGACAGTTAAATATCGGTGCATTTGCTTCGGCCTGGGTAGGATTTACATTTGTTTCAATGCCCTGGTATTTTCTTATACCCTTAAGCATTCTTGCTGCATTCATTGGTGGAGCTTTATGGGCATCAATTGCAGGAGTGCTTAAGGCGAAATTCGGCTCACATGAAGTTATAAACACGATAATGCTTAACTTCATCGCGCTTGCTCTTGTCAGCTATCTAGTCAATAATGTTTATCCCATACCTGCTACAATTCACACTCCGGAAATATCTACCAATGCATGGCTTCAGAGGTTTGATGTGCTTACGGGCGCTTTCAAAGGCTCGCCGTTTAATTTAAGTTTCATTATTGCTCTTGTGGCCTGTTTGTTTATGTATTATATCATTTGGAAGACACCCTTAGGTTACCGTATAACTACTCTTGGACTAAACAGGGGCGCAGCCGAGTACTCCAAAATGAACGTAAAAAAACTTATCATGGTCTCAATGGCACTTGCAGGCGGATTTGCCGGGCTAGGCGGGCTTAATTTCGTGAACGGTTATAAGCATTATCTTGAACTGGGCTTTTCTGAAAATGCTGGATATATAGGGATTGCAGTTGCACTGATCGCAAGAAATAATCCCTGGGGGATTATCATTGCTGCGATTTTTTTTGGAATACTTGAATACGGCGGCTTAACAATAAACACCCTTGTGCCAAAGGAGATCATAACAATACTGCAGGCAGTTGTAATACTGATTATGATATCGATCAATCATTTTATTACACAAAGCAATTTTAAAATATTCAAAACAGGTACTGTCAATGGATGAGATCTTAGACATTGCATTCTTACTCCAGACCTTAAGGATCACTATCCCTTATTTACTTCCATCTATTGGAGCAGTTTTTTCCGAAAAAGGAGGCGTAGTAAACATCGCACTCGAAGGAATCTTACTGGCGGGAGCATTCTGTACAGCAGTTGGTACCTTCTACACAGGCAATGTATTGCTTGGTATAGTTTGCGGAGTATCAGCTGGTGTAATGATCGCATACATTCACAGTATAATTACAATTACGTTTAAGGCTAACCAGATAGTTTCGGGGATCGCATTAAACATATTTGCGCTTGGTATTACAAAGTTCTTCTGCAAAATTCTTTTCAACAGTTCAAGCAACTCAGCCCGGATAGTAGGCCTTGAAACATTAAATCTGCCATTCAACCCGTTCCTTTTGTTATGTGTTATAATTCTGGCGATATCTTACATCACTATATACAGAACAAAATTCGGTTTAAGGCTGCGTGCTGCCGGCGAGAATCCCGAAGCTGCCGATTCGCTGGGCATTAATGTGAACCTGATACGATATGCAGGAGTGTTGATAAGCGGTGCCTTGGCGGGACTTGGCGGGGCATGGCTTGCTTTTGAACAGCACAGCTTTACCGATGGTATGTCTGCCGGGCGTGGATATATTGCTCTTGCTGCGATGATAATCGGTAAGTGGAATCCGCTTGGCGCGGCTGCGGCATGCCTGTTGTTTGGTTTTGCAGAGAGCTTTACACTTCAATTTCAGAACTCCGGCATTCCAACACAATTCATACAGATGCTGCCATATGTGTTAACTATCATTGTACTGGCAGGATTCATTGGCAAAGCAAGTCCTCCTGCTGCAGACGGCATTCCGTTTGAAAAGAAAGATTAATCTATTTTACCAATATTGCCTTACCGTAATAATTCCCCAGATCAGTTCTAAGAGAGTAGAAATAAACACCGCTTGGATAATTCCCTGCGTTCCAGGTTACAG
>JAUQWT010000105.1 GCA_030835005.1 Ignavibacteria bacterium
TGCAAAAATCCCTGTAATTGCAGCTGCGATTTACAGAACAAGATTTGGCAAAGGTGAAATTATAAAACCGAACCTCTCGCTTGACTGGGGTGCAAATTTTGCACATATGCTTGGCGTCGAAACTGAAGTTGAGGGCTGGCATAAGCTAATGAGAATGTACATGGTTGTTCACTCTGATCATGAAAGCGGTAATGTCAGCGCACTCACAGCTCATATAGTTGGCTCAGCACTTTCGGATGTTTACTTCTCTCTGGCTGCAGGACTTAACGGACTTGCCGGCCCGCTGCACGGCCTTGCAAACCAGGAGTGTTTGAAGTTCGTTATTGAAACACTGAATCATTTCGGCAAGGTTCCAACTGATGATGAATTGCGAGCTTTTGCCAAAGACAGGCTTGATAGAGGGCTTGTTATTCCCGGATACGGACATGCAGTATTAAGGGTGACGGACCCAAGGTTTACAGCATCAATTGAATATGGCAGGAAGCTGATCCCTAATGATGACAGGTTTGTTATTGTGGAAAAATTGTTCAAAATAGTGCCTCAGCTTTTGATTGACCAGGGGAAAGCAAAAGATCCCTGGCCAAATGTTGACGCTGCAACAGGTGCGCTGCTATACCATTACGGAATAAGGGAATTTGAATATTACACAGTTATTTTCAGTGTATCAAGAGCACTGGGAATTTGCTCTCAGTTGGTATTGAGCCGCGCTATGGGCGAGCCTATAACTAGGCCTAAATCAGTTACAACAGACTGGCTTGAAAAAGCAGCAAATAAATAATAATTGAGCGAACAAACACCAGATAACGATCTTCAGCCGGAAGTAAACAATATTTCCGAAAACGAAGAAATGGCAGAAGATATTCTTACCGATGATGCGGCAAGCGGCAAACCCGGAAGTTTTGCATTATTTCTTCTGCCCCTGTTGTTCAGCTTGTTTGTGTTTGTTGGCTTCACACAAGAACCTGTAAAACAAAAGAGCATTAAAAGATCTTCTGCTGAAGAAGAACTATCCGGTAAGGACAAGAAAACACCGAAGATAAATTTTTCAGCACTTTTGGCTGCCGAGGAATTTTCCAAAAATCTCCGGGATACAGTTTTTACCGCTGAAGATGTGTGGTTTGAGCTGAGAATAGACAAACAGACTCTTTATGCTCATTATAGGGATGGGCGTACAGTAACATATCCTGTATCAACCGGCATTTCCGGTGCAAGCAAAAGTGTTGAATCCAGACCCGGATTGTATGCAATATTCCTAAAAGAGGAAGTTCACCTTTCTTCCCAGTTTAATAATGCCAGAATGAATTACTATATGCCCTACAATATGGGTATTGGATTTCACGGCTTGCCCGGTACAGGTTATTACGGGCATTTAGGAGTAAGGCCATCATCACACGGATGCATTAGAATGAGAAATGAAGATGTGAAAGTCATATTCGGACAGGCAAAGATAGGCACCCTGGTGCTTTCACATAAAGGAAGAAGTTCAAGAGTTGTTGCATTTGCGCCTAAGGATTTTAAGAATGATGCAGAATATACAAAAGATGATTACCTGAATATGCTAGCGTATAATCTGGGTTCGATAATGGAGGGAAAGTACTTTATAAATCCGCCTAAGAAATTTGTTTTAGACGGTACAGTGATACCGAGAAGCGGAATAAATGTGACATCAACCGATAATATTCCCGAAAAACAGATCCTTCCGTTCGCCGTAGCAAGAATTGATCCAGTGTTTGATAAGCTGACCAACGCAGATATCTCAGGCGTTACTGATTTAGCAGAACTAAACGGTAACATGTCTGAGTTTTTCGGAATTGCTCATGAAGATTCGCTGAGCACCTCTAATGTTCAATTTGCAGTAGCTCCCGAGCTGGTTAAAAAATATGTTTATAACCCTGTTGGAATACTACCTTATTTTCCTCCAAACAGATAATCTAAAATTCTAAAAATTACAGTTCTTTTATGGTTAAATTGATTGCAATGTATAAGACTCCTGCGGACAAGGAAATGTTTGATAAACATTACTTTAATAATCACATGCCTCTTGTGGCAAAGATTCCGGGATTGATCAGAAGCGAGGTGTCTAAAATCAAGGCTTTACCCGGAACAGAATCTGATTTTTACATGATGACAGAGATGTATTATGATGATATGGATTCTTTTAACGCCGCAATGGGGTCTCCTGAAGGCAAA
>JAUQWT010000106.1 GCA_030835005.1 Ignavibacteria bacterium
CTGGTAGCGGCCAAATATGTTATCGCAAATCTCATAGGAAAAAGTTACCAGGCAGATACAAGAACAAAGTACAATCTGAATGATGGCAGTTATTCAATTGGCGGCATTAACTACCCTTCAAGAAACATATCATTTCTACAATTATATGGGGGATTGAGTTTTTATTTTGGCAGGTAATTTAACTAAATACTAACATAATATGAAATATTTAAAATACTTGTTTTTTTTGTTTTTTGTAACTTCTGTTTCATTCTCTCAGTTTGATAAAACAATAATACAAGTTGGCATTGGTATTATTGAGCCATTCGGAAATACCGCAAAAGGTACTTATTACACTAACTTGCCTTTGGGTCAAACAACAGTTCTAGGAATAGACTCAAATTTCATGAGGAACAATTACGGGCTTAAAACAGGACTTTCATTTTTTGGAAAAGCTAAATTCAATTTTGATAAGTATGCAATAACACGCGGTACGCTTTTTGCTGCATTCAATACTTTTAACACTTTTGAGCCGTCAAAGAGCGGCAATATAGGGGTTACTGTTATTAACATAAATAACCAGTATGATACTGTTCTTACAAGTGTGAACTATTCTTATACTTTCAATTCGTTTTCGTTTGGACTTGGTTTCGAGCTTGCCCCAACTGCTTTTACCAGCAAAGTGAGTCCTTACTTTGGGGCAAATATTTCGTTCAATGCTTTTAACGGCAAGCTTTCCCGGACAGAAAACCGGGTAGATAGTGTTACATTGAGTTTCTCTGATTTCAGGATTGGCGTGGATTTTGATGCCGGAATTGAATTTAAGATCAATAATAAATTTGGACTTTCGCTTGGTGTTAAATATGATCTTGGAAATTTACTGCTTAAGAACACTAATGGAGGCATCGCGGATGCAATTGAGTGGGGTAAATCCAATGGTTCGTTGAATGATGGTGAGGGTACTTTTTACTCCACAATATATGAACCAGTGTTAACTTCCACAAGAAGAGAAGTCAGAAGCAAGAAGAAGGACATTAACTGGGGGACAATATATGTTGCCGCTAACATTTATCTGAACACACCTAAAAAAACAACGAAAAAAGCACCTAAGAAATAAACATTGTGAATTTATTGGGCAAACAGATTGACAGATATATCATAATTCAATTTGTCAAGAATTTTCTGTTTGCCCTTCTATGTTTTATACTGATCTTTATTCTTGTAGATCTTTTCGAAAATCTTGATAAATTTATAGATAACAACCTTTCATTCCCCTTTGTAATAAATTACTATTTTTATTTTATACCTGAAATAATCAGGCTCATTACGCCTATTGCGGCACTTCTGGCAACGCTATTTACTGCCGGCAGAATGGTCAATTTTAATGAAACAGTTGCTGTCAAGAATGCAGGGGTAAGTCTGATTCGCTTTATGGCGCCGTTCATGGTTATGGGTCTCATCATTACAGGCATATCGATGTACTTCAACAACTGGATAGTTCCTGAAGCCAACAAGCACAAGTTCTTCCTTGAGCGGAACTACATGGGTAAGAATAAAAGCACTGTAGGATTAAACAAGCTGTATTTTCAGGACTCTAAGAATCAACTTGTTCTGATAGATAACTTCAGTGACCTTGACTTAACAGCAAACAGAGTCTCCATACAACTTTATAAACCAGATTCACTCAATATCATGCTGAAACGAATTGATGCTGACAAAATGCAATGGGAGAATAACAAATGGATATTGTATAACGCTTCTGTAAGAAAATTCAGTGATAGCGGTGAAGTATTGATTAACTACCCTCAGTCAGCATTTGAAGATATAAACGAAGGTTTTAACAAACTAAATCTTGTTCCAACTCAGATCACACGTAAGAGGCTGAAGCCGGATGAAATGAATTATGGCGAGCTGAATGATTTTATCGAAAGCCTGAGAAAAGGCGGCCAGTCAATAGATAGACAGCTTGTGGATTTCTATTCAAAGATCTCGTTTTCGTTCGCAAGCCTGATTGTAATAATTTTCGGTATTTCTATCTCAACCGGCACTAAAAGGAGAAAAGGGCTCGCGCTTCAATTCGGCGTCAGCATATTGGTCAGCTTCATTTATCTTGGTTTTGTAAAGATCTCAGAATCATTTGGGTACAACGGCGACATAAATCCATTCCTTACTGCCTGGCTTGCTAATATTGCATTCGCATCTTTTGGCATGGTGAATCTTTACTTCAAGAATTACTAGGATTTGGCTCTCTCTCAGTCTTTAATCCCAAAACATTTCAGGATGAACGCGTAATCAAATGCCATTTTCCTGTACTGATCATACCTTCCTGACGGTCCAAAATGCGCGCTATCCATATCAGTCCTAAGCAAAAGTAAATTACTATCCTTCTTAAATTCTCTTAGTTTTGCTGTATATTTTACCGGCCCCCAGTACTTTACATTGTTATCATGAAATCCGGTCTTAATAAGCATGTTTGGATATTCCTGATTAGTGATGTTCTCATATGGCGTGTATGACTTCATGTAAAAATACTGTTCTTCAATATCCGGATTGCCGTTTTCATCGTAATGAAACGGTGCATTATGTACACCGCCATCAATCATATCATTCAAAGTATCAACAGCAGGAACACTTGCGATTATACACTTGAACAACTCGGGCCTCATGTTCGCAATTGCTCCCATCAGAGTTCCGCCTGCGCTTGCACCATGAGCAACGATACCTCCGGAAAAAGTGTAACCCTTGGAAATCAGGAATTCGGCACAAGATATGAAGTCTCTAAATGTGTTCTTCTTATTGAGCAGTTTACCTTCTTCATACCACTCTTCACCCAGCTCACCCCCGCCGCGCACATGGGCAATTGCATATACAAATCCCCTGTTGATCAGCGAAAGCAATGATAATGCAAAGTAAACATCAGAGCTTATCCCGTATGACCCGTAAGCTTCCAAATAAAGAAAGTTCCTGCAGTCCTTAACCAACCCTTTCTTGTACACCAAAGAGATGGGAATCTGCTTCCCGTCGTGCGAAGGCGCAAAAAGCCGTTCTGTGATATAATCATCACTGGAGTAACCCGGAACCTCCTTTAGTTTACGAAGTATAGTCTCTTCAGTATCCATATTGTGGTCATATTGTGAAAGTGGAGTTTTGAACGAAGTATAACTATATCTGATAAATTCAGTATCAAATTCTTCATTATTTACCGGCCAGGCATTATAAACATCTTCAGGAAACTGTAAATAATGGAATTTCTTATCCTTCAAATTCACAACTCTTATTTTTGTTAATCCGTAATCTTTTTCTATCAGTTCTATGTGATTGCGGAATATTTCAAAACCCTCGATCTTTACATTTTCCTTTTCCGGGATGAATTCGACCCAATTTTCTATTGCTGTCTTTTCAACAGGTGTAACCATGATCTTCCAGTTTTTAGCATCTTTATTTGTATGTATATAGAAAAAACCTTCATTATGATCAACAACGTATAAAAGATCATTTTTTCTTTGAGCAAACAATTTCGGACTAATATCAGGCTCATTAGCATCAACAAAATATGTCTCATTGCTCTTGATATTGCCCTTCTGAAGAAATATGAATTTTTTGGACTTCGATTTTCCTAAATCTATATAACTTCCCGGATCAGTTTCATGAATTACTCTAACATCTTCTTCCTGTTTGCGGCCTAAGACATGGCTGTATATTTCTTTTCCGATATTTTCATCTTCATTCAGAGTATAATACAATGTTTTGCTGTCGTTAAACCAAACCATTTCTCCGGTATTATGCAGTATATCCGGGAGCAATTTGCCGGTATGAAGATCTCTAAAGTACATAGTATAATAATGACTTCCATGCATATCAACCTGATAGCACATTATCTTGTTATCTGGTGAGATATTGAATGCAGCGGAACAATATTTTTTTCCCTCAGCAATTTCATTAACATCCAAGAGCAGTTCCTCTTCAGAACCTGCAGAATTTCTCTTTCTATAATAGACCTTATAGTCCTTGCCTTCTAATTCCCTGTAGAAATAGTAATATCCGTTAGACAAGTATGGAAGTGACTCATCACTTTGCTTGATCCTTGAGATAATTTCATCATATATCTTCTTCTGCAATTCAACAGTATCTTTCATAACAAAATCAGCATATCCATTTTCTGCTTGAATATAGGAATTTACTTCCGGATTATCTTTATCTCTCATCCAATGATACAGGTCAATCCTTGTGTCATTGTGTTTGACTATCTTACGTAATATTTGTTTTGCTTTTGGTGGATTCATTTCATTTAATACTGGGGAATTAATATCTTTTTCTCTAAGTGAAACTGTTCAATTTTACGAATATTGCCAATTACGGTGAAATAAGAAATGAAATTAAAGATTTTTGAGCGAAATAGCCGAATTTCATTGATTTTATTTCATGCTTTGAATATATTTGTGATTCTAACATTGTTAAATTCCGAAGTAGCTCAGTTGGTTAGAGCATCTGACTGTTAATCAGAGGGTCGTAGGTTCAAGTCCTACCTTCGGAGCAAAAAAAGCCCAATTAAGGGCTTTTTCATTAAAGAACAACCAATATGGCAAATGACGAACAACAGTTACAGCAACAGATAAATATCGAAATAGGAGAAAAGGAAGCAGAAGGAATTTATTCAAATCTAGCGATAATCTCTCACTCTCCTGCCGAGTTCATAATCGATTTTACACGTGTACTTCCCGGAATTCCAAAATCTAAAATAAGCGCACGTATTATCATGACCCCTCAACATGCTAAAATGCTGCTTGGAGCATTAAAGGATAATATCGATAAATACGAAAATCAGTTCGGGGAGATTCAGCTCTTAGGCGCACCGAACCAAGGCGGCTTTGGATTTCAACCTATGGTAAAGCCTAAAGAAGAGAAGATTAATTAGATTAATCATTCGATAGCTGTAGCATCTGCCGTCGTTTTCAATGTATCTAAAAAAGTAAAAGATACTTCTGCCTGAAGAGAGAAGTGAAGAACTTCATATTCCCATACTTGCCAGCATCGCAGATATGTTGTTAACTTTTTCGAATAGTTTCGGGTGGCTAACTTCAAACTCAGTAACAGAATCTTTCAGGTCACCAATTGCCTTTTCGATAAGATCAGGGTCTTTGTCTTCCTTTGTAACTTCTTCTGTTGTTCGCATGACATTTACTGCTATTTTATCGGCGTGTTCGAAAGATGAAATGTTACCAATCTCCGAATTAAGTTCATCAAGCAGTCCTAAGAGCTCTTCTTTCCTTGTATCGCTGATATTACTATCCGATGAAATTTTGTCTCTGATTTCCTGAAGTGTATTTTTCATGTTAGAAAGAAATTTAGATATTAATTCTACAAATATAACCTTTTAAAGATTCAAAACAGTAGAAATAAAAAACCCGTCAATACAATGCATTGACGGGTTCCTTCATAAAGGATCACAATGAAAAAACTACTCTAGAACAAAAATATTTTTTTCTGCACAAATATCCTTGAGCTGTTTCGGCCATACGGTAACGCTTACTTCACCAAGATGGGCCTTTCTCAAAAGCAGCATTTGAGTTCTTGATTGCCCAATTCCGCCTCCAACACTTAACGGTAGTTCGTTATGCAGAATTGCACTGTGATAAGGTGTGCTTACAAGATCCAGCTGGTCGGAGAACTTCAGTTGTGTCCTCAAAGTCTCGGCATTAACTCTAATACCCATGCTGGATAGTTCGTGGCGGCGTTTTGTAAGGTGATTCCATACAAGTATGTCTCCATTGATCCCATGATAAGTTTCACCATTCTTTGTTATAGTTTCGGTTACCCAGTCATCATAATCCGCAGCACGCATTTCATGAGGATATCCGTCCTTCAGTACCCAGCCAATACCTATTATAAATACTGCTGGATGTTCCTGCAAAATCATGGTTTCGCGCTGTTTCCTTGGCAAATCAGGATATTTTTCAAGAAGTTCTTCTGCATGTAAGAAATAGAGTTCTTCCGGCAAATTAGGGAATCTGGGATCTTTCAAAACAGGGAACATTTTCTGAACGTGTTTTTCAGCACCAACAAAGACTTTCCATATCTTTTTCACTATCATTTTAAGAAAGTCAAGATTTCGGTCTTCGGCATTTATTACTCTTTCCCAATCCCACTGGTCAACGTATGAACTGTGGTCATGATCAAGAAAATAATCTTTTCTGACTGCGCGCATATCAGTATTAATGCCTTCTCCCGGCTTCATGTCGAATTGTTTAAGTGCGATTCTTTTCCACTTTGTGGCAGCCTGAACTACTTGCGCGGTTATGCGTTTTTCAAGTCCAAGTCCGCAAGGAAACTCAACTGGTGTACGCGAGCCGTCTCTATCCAAATTGTCATTTGTACCGCTTTCTTTATCTACTATTAAGGGGACCTGAACCATCATAAGATTCAGCTCTTTGTTTAGATTCTCTTCCATGTAACTTTTTACGGCATAAATTGCTTTTTGTGTATCTTTCTTGTTTAATAATGATGTATAACCTGGTGGCAGTATTTTCGAAACTTCGGGATAAGTGCTTATTCCCGGTCCGGCCAGGTCCGCTTTTTTGTCAGACATTGTTTATGACTCCATTTCGTTAAAGTTTTGCAAGATTTTCATATCAAAATTATAAATAACAACTGTTTTATACTATGATTATAGTCACAAAAATAAATGACTAATATCACCTAAGATTCCTCTCAGAACATAAAAATGATTAAAACTGCATAGGGTCTTAACTTGTGAAACTCTCAGCTTAAGCTCAAACTTCTTTTCAGCCTGAAAACATGAGCAGCAATCAAATCAATGGCTTCATCCGTTTGAACATGATCAGTGTTTATTACAAGATCATAATTATGCGGGTCATTGATATCCACTCCAAAAAGCTTCTTTATGTATTCATATCTTTTCATATCTTCCTTTTTTACATAATCCTCAGCATGCCTAAGAGTAAGTTCATAGCAATCCATCATATGCTTGGTTCTTTTAGCCAAAGAACCAATAAGCCTAACGTGTAAACCGTATTTAAGATGCCTGGTAATGTAAAATCCCCCCCTTCCTACTATCACAACATCACCCATACCGGCAAGTTTCAGGATCGACTTATTGATATTGTATACCATTTCACGCTTAGTAGGATGTAATCCGAACAGTTCCTCGAACATAGTCTGAATATCTGAGAATTTCTCTTCCGGCAGCAGGCTATTAATTCCCTTTAATTTGAAATCGTTAGTGACTTTTTCGATCAGGTTTTTGTCAAACAAAGCCCAGGTACATTCTGTGTCCCTATCACAAAAACTCAGGTAATCAACCAAGCCTGCTGTTAATGAAGATTCACCTGTTCCGGCTTCTCGTGAAATTGTTATAAATGGATGGATTGTTTCTTTGGCTGCTTCAGCTTCTTTGGGATCCTTGTTTCTTTGAAGCTGGCTGTAAAGGTAAGCTTTGCTTAAATCAACATACTTGTTGTATTCCATTACGGAGAGCTCCTTTCCGTTTTTGCTGGGAACTTGAACTCTATCCCATGGACAAATATACCTTAATTAACAAAAAAATAGAATGATTGTAATCATCCAGAGTAATGACAGTTATCCTAAAGGCCTAACAAATGCCGGTTAAAGAAAAGGGTATCAAACAAAGAAGATTTTTTTTGCCTTACTTATTTCATTCTGGATCATTTCATAATACCTAGGGTACTTTTCCTCGATAAAAGTTTCAAGCGCTTCATCAAAGGATTTAATTGCATTATTATAGTTTTCGGCTTTGTCTTCATATTCTGCAAGCCGTATGTATGCTCTTCCAAGTCCAAAAACAGCCTCTGCATGCTGAATTGGGTATTTCTCCTTCGTTCTGACCTTCAGTGATTCTTCAAATGCATTGATAGCCTTATCCAGCGTTTCAGGAGAACTATCTACTTCATTCTGAACAAGGTATGCATCTGCCATATTAAACATTGTATTGGCATATTGCAAAGGCATTTGATCAAGTGTTCTGATCTCAAGAGCTTTTTCAAACGCATCGATTGCTTTTTCACAATTGTTTTTCTTATCTTTTATGAACGCCAGAAGTGAAAATGCATTGCCAATATTATTCATTGTAAGCCCATATTGCAGCGGTGATTTTTGCTTTGTGTGAATAGCCAGAACATCAACATAAGTTTGAATTGCAAGATTCAAATTCTTCTCTGTCTCTTCGTATTCAGAAAGCTTAGCATAGGAATTTGCTATATTATTTTTAGTCAAAGCATATACTAATGGATAGTCTTTCATTGTTCTCACTTTCAATGACTCATAAAAAGCATCAATAGCAAGTTTATAGTTCTTTACCGGCTCTTTGACTTCTGAAAGAATAATGTACGCTCCACCAAGATTATTGTGCGCACGTGCGTAATCTTGAGGATATTTATCGATTGTAAATACCTTCAGTGCTTCATAATAAGATTCAATAGCAGTCAAACAGTTTTCCTCTCTGTCTTCTACTTCAGCAAATGCTGTATAAGTGTTGCCTATTCTGTTTTTGATCTTTGCATATTCAAATGGATTAGAATCCAAAGTAATGGTATTTAATATCTCGACATAATAACTAATTGACTTCCTGCAATTCTCAAGTGTATCTTTTACTTTGGATAAGCTCCAATATGCCTGACCAAGATAATTCTGTGCTTTGAAATATTCGGATTTGTCTTTTTCTTTGTCTATTAATCCAAGTATTCTATCGAAAACAATTATCACAAATTTCATATAATCGCCAATATGTGAGTCTATTGCCCCTGTGTCATAAGCCCGTTCACCTGCCATCTGAAGGACTTCTACATCATCTAAAAAGACATCATGAATTATTTCAAACATATCAAGTTGGGATATCTCGGCCTCAGGTTTTACAACATATTCAAGGTATGCATCTTCTGCCCAAATCCTGTTCTTTCTAGAGAGCTTGATGAATTCCTTATCTTCAAGAGCTTTGAACCAGCCAGTCCATTCAAAGTCCTTTCCTTCAAGTTCAAATACTCCAGCTATCTTCTTGATCCAATCAATATTAAATATGCTGTTATCATGGTAAATACCGCATGCATAAAGAATTCTAAGGGATCGCAGTATAGTTTTTTCAATTGTATCGCAGTTGTCAAATCTTCTTTCCATTTCACTCAAACGCATGAAAATCGACCCAATGGTTCCGTTGAATTTCACATTGTCCCATTTCATGCCAAGCTTTTCAGCGACCTGCTTTCCTTCTTCTGCGGAGATTTTTTCCATTTCCATAATGTCTTCACCGAAAATAATATCTATATCCATGTTTTGTTCGGTCAATTTGTTTTTGACTTTTTTGAATTCTTTTCCGGAATGGCATGTTGCGATAATTGGAATATTCTTCTCTTTTGCAGCCCTGAGAAATAGGTGATAACTATCCTGTCTTTCGATATAATATTGTAGGTCATCAATAAAAACTACACGGTTCTTATTGAAACTATAGTCATTTGGAAATACAAATGAAGGCATAAGCACACTTCTCGGCATAAGAACCCTAATATTCTTTTTGTAGTTTTTCAGGGAATTAAAAACTGCCCGGGTTTTTCCGCTTAGGGGCGGCCCTATTATCAGCGCATTTCTGCGTCTGTCCAAAGCGCGCTGAATAAAGCTATCAATACTTCTCTCAAAATAGTAATCCTCGCAAGGTCTTTCCCCCAGCACTTCTTTTGACTTCAGCTTAGATGATCGCTTCCAAATCACCGAGTAAAAAATCTTTAGATCTCTTCGGGTCTTGTATATATACCCAATAAATGGCACTATGGCAGTTACTATAATACCCAAGACTGTAAATAATAATGTCAGATCCAAAATTACTCTATTTATGTGATTTCAATTTTCCAGGATTCTAAGCTTACTTTCTGTTTGTGGACTTTGTTTTGC
>JAUQWT010000107.1 GCA_030835005.1 Ignavibacteria bacterium
CAATCTGCAGGTTTCAACGACCGGAAGATCAAACATAACGCTTCAGGTTAGACCGTATATTTGGTTCATAAA
Source organism: Ignavibacteria bacterium (assembly GCA_030835005.1). Taxonomy (GTDB): domain Bacteria; phylum Bacteroidota; class Ignavibacteria; order Tepidaquicellales; family OLB5; genus OLB5. Next base: position 73 of record JAUQWT010000107.1, read on the forward strand.
AAACGGGCTTTATCTTAACCCAATGGACCCGGCAAATCAAAGCGACATAGAAAATAATATAAAGACTAACATCAATAACAACTTCAAAGTATTTGTAGATAACGATAAGAACGGTCTGCCTGATTAATTTTTATCAACGGCATATTTTTTCAAGAAGAGAACATTATCACCTTATAATGTTCTCTTCTTCTGCTAATTGAATTCAGAGCGAATTCAAATGGTGTAAGTAACACCCCTCAAAAATAGGAAAAAAGCGAACAATTTAGGAAAAGAATTTATAGGGTTTATTTTGATTTTGAGCTAAAAACACAATATTCATATCATCCCGAACCAGGCGCTCTACCAGGCTGAGCCACACCCCGAAAGTTTAAAAAACACTTGGTTAGTTCGAGAATTCGTGAACGCCTGGTGCTGCACCAGGCGGCCTGCGAATATTGGATACAATAATGCTGATTTTTTTGGACTTAATAAATCCATTTTTTTTTGTGGTCGCTTGTGACTTTAAAAAATGGTTAAAAGGTATTAAAAAGAAAAGGTAGGTTGAAAGTGAAAAGAGCGGGCTTCGTTTATCAAACCCGCTTATTTAATCTGCTTACTTCACCAGCAACATCTTCTTCGTCTCAACAAAATCCCCAGTCGTAAGTTTATAATAATAAGCTCCCGATGGGTAATTCATAGCATTGAGAACTATTTCATAAGAACCAGCAGCCAATTGATTGTTAAGCATAGTTTCAACTTCCTTGCCAAGTGCATCATAAACTACAAGTTTTACAAACGAGCTCTTAGGCAAAGCAAACCTTATTTTCGTTGTTGGGTTGAATGGGTTCGGATAGTTTTGCGAAAGGGAGAATTTATTTGGCATCTCCGAATTAATATTTATGATTCCAACAACATTACCTGTTGGATTTCTTTTATAATATATTTCCCAATTCCCATCCCGCTGGTCTTGCCATACAACATGCACAACCTGGCCGGATACTGAAACGGAAGGGTACCCTCCGCTAAAAGAGCTATTCGTTAATCGTGTATCTGTACCCCAGCTTACACCGCCGTCTGCAGAGAGTTTGTAGTATATTTCAGAGTTGCCGTCACGTTCGTCATGCCATACAACATGTACTCCTGAGCCGGATACCAGGACAGATGGATACGCTGAATTAGCGGAATTATTCGTGAGCCTAACATCTGACCCCCAGCTTAAACCGCCATCCGTTGAGTGTTTGTAGTATATCTCATACTGAAAGCTAAAGTGACGATCGTCATGCCATACAACATGTACAACCTGTCCTGATACCGAGACGCAGGGATAACCAGAACCAGCAGCGTTATTCGTCAACCGTGTATCTGCTCCCCAGCTTATGCCTCCATCCGTAGACCGTTTATAATATATCTCATAGTTTCCGTCGCGGTCGTCTTCCCAAACAATATGCACTACTTGGCCGGAAACTGAAACCGCCGGATCCCAGGATTCAGCAGTGTTATTCGTCAACCTTGTATCAACACTCCAGTTAACACCCGCATCCGTGGACCGTTTGTAGTATATCTCATTGTTTCCGTCACGAAAGTCCATCCATGAAACATGCACAACCGAGCCGAATACAGAAACTGCAGGATACCATGAGTCAGAAGGAGCATTCGTCAGCCGTGTATCTGCTCCCCAGCTTATGCCTCCGTCTATAGAGCGTTTGTAATAAATTTCCGAGTTCCCATCACGTTCGTCTAGCCATACAACATGCACAACTGGGCCGGATACAGTAACGGAAGGATAACCAGAACCAGCAGAGTTATTTGTAAGCCTAGTATCTGCTCCCCAGCTTATTCCGCCATCTGTAGAGCGTTTGTAGTATATCTCAAGGTTCCCATTACGATTGTCATACCATACAATATGCACAACATCTCCGCTCGATGCAACACACCATGCATTATTGTAAGATGTATTTGAATTACCAGGGTCATTGGTCAGCCGCACATCCGGCTGCCATTGGGCGTAATAGCTGTCAGTTTTTAATAAACACATTACAATCAGAAATATGAATAGTATTTTTTTCAACATGATCTTAAATAAATTATTTTAATAACACCCTTTTTCACCAATAACCTATAAGAGTTTGAAACTGCAAGCTTTTTTTTGTGTTTTTTCATATATTTTATGAGTTTTTATATAATTATTGTCCAGCGTTGTAAATATAGCCTAATCAATTTAGAGATAACAAATACATTTTTTCATAAATGTTAATAAGGTTAATGGGGCTAAAGTGCAAAATATTTATAAAAACCGCAGTTTTAACCCAATTTATAGGTTTGCAAAACTGAATATGTTAATGTATTTTCTTCCGACTATTGATATGAGAAAACATAAGCTGATTAATATTCTAAAAACGTTCACCAGTGACGAAATGAAGAATTTCGGCCTTTTTATTAATTCACCCTATTTCAACCGAAAAAGAAATTTCAAACCGTTTTATACAATACTCAAGAAATATCATCCTGATTACCCTGATGAAGAGTTTACCGGTGAAAAGTTATATAGACGAATCTATCCAGACATAGAATTTGATAAGAAAAAAGTTTCATTGAATATTAGGGTATTATACTCCCAAATGACCAACCTTGCGCTTAGATTCCTGGCTTATGAGCGTTTAAAACAGGACGATTCTTTTTTAATAAATTTGGCCGGTGTTGCCTCTTTAAGACACAAACAGTTCATTGATCTTGCTTTGAAAACGCATGAAACAATTTCAGAGGCTCTCGACACATGCGTAAAAGGACCCGAATATTACCACAACCGCTTTACTGCAAACACGGTGTTTACAGATCTGCTCATGCTCCAGGACAAAAACACAAACCCTTTTAAGCATGAAAGAAATAATTTATTGTATCTCTATGCATACATGTTCAACAATCTTGCGGGGTATTTAAATGATGCTTCAATAAGCAGAGTGAACAAGAACGCAAAGACAAATGGTGTCGAGTTAGCGAAGTCTTTAATTAAAGCATTTAACCCTGAAAGTTTTGAAAGCGAATGTGAAGCGGACAGGTTTGAAACAATAAATATTACGATTTTCAATTATTATGTTATAAAGTCCTGGCTGGACTTGAATGACAGAGAAAGTGTATTTAAAGCTTTGGATTATTTTTACAAATTATTTCAAAATGCGCCGCCAATATTTCAGTTCATTAGTCTTGAAAGACTGTTCAACCTGTTAATGAGGTACCGTAGGATTGACCGGATCTATTCTGTAAAGATAAATGAGGTTATCGATTTAGCCTGGGGAAAGGGGGTTTATGGCGCAGATAAGTATGGATATTTGGAAGTGCACCCTTTCTTAAACGTTCTGATTATAAAATTATTCCTTCTGAGTACTTCTGATGTAAAGAAATATATAGATGTTTACATCGAAAAATTAGAACCTAAATACAGAAAAGACGTTCTAAATTTTTCAATGGCTTACATCTGTTTCAAAGAGAGACAATTCGGGAATTGCCTGGAATTTCTTATTAAAAAAGATGATTTCGAGCCCTTAATACGGAAAGACAAATACAAGCTTAAGATTTGTTCGCTCTTCGAACAGGGTTTTTATGAAGAATCAAAATATGCAGCCGAGTCTTTTGAACAATACCTAAAAAGGAATAAGAAAGAACTCGGTCCTGGTTTTCACATTCAAATTCGTTTTCTAAAGGCATTTAAATATATTTCAGCACTCAAATTTCAGCATGCAAAAGCAAATGTTGTAAATCCCATCGAAGTCTTTAATTTAAGCCCATTCACCATTGATGGAGCATGGGTCAATGAAAAAATCAATGAAATGAATATGGGTGTTTAGAACAAGTAACATAGCAATTGGCCCCATAAGTTTTTCTCCCTAATTCTATTTTACCAGCCCCATTTTCTTAACTGCTTTAAAATCTCCAGCCGTTAATCTATAATAAACTCCGCTTGTAGAATTTACCGCATTCCACTCCGCTTCATACGTTCCGGCGTTAAGTTGTTCGTTAATGTGAGCTATTATTTCTCTGCCCAGCATATTATATAAGGTAAGTTTAACATTGCTTTCACCGGTGTTAACACCAACCACATTATAGCCGTAACTACTTTTTTTGTCAGTAAACTGTCAGTAACACCCCTCAAAAACGGGCTAGAATAGATTTTGGATATATGTTTACATTTGTATTCTTTACCTTAAGGTAGAAATTTGTTTCTTAACTAGTTTTCTTGCCATACCGTTAAAAACAAAAAAATGAAACGGAAGCACGCTGTACCAGTATAATCTGCCAAGCAAACCTTTAGCTCTGAATGTTGCAGTTTGAACAAGAATGTATTGCCCATTTGTTTTATCAATTTTGAATTCGAGCCAGGCTTCGCCAGGGAGTTTCATTTCGGCATATAATAACAAACGTTTTTCATTTCTATCTGCTACTATTACCCGCCAAAAATCAAGAGCATCTCCCGGGTTAATATCTTTCCGGTTGGTCCTTCCGCGTCTTAAGCCAACACCACCAAAGAGCTTATCCAGGAATCCTCTAATTTTCCATAAAAAGTCAGCATAATACCAACCCTGCTCCCCTCCCAAACTCCATATATTCTGAAGTACAATTTCCTCGGAAGTAAAAATCTTCTTTTCTCTTCTATCAATAAAACAGCCATGTATTGGAACATTTATATGTTTTGACAGATGCTTATTCATCGATCCAGAAACATACGAATCTTTCCAACTTGAAACAACTTCATTTTGGTCAATTTTTTCGAATGCAGATTTAACAGCTTTTTTATAAGTTGCAGGAGTTATTCCCAAAATGTTCTGAAGTTCAGGGTTTTTAAAATCGCGAGCTATTACTTCTATCTTCATACTTTCAACTAGATTAACTGCCAGTTTATAAGATGTTGATGTTATGAAATAAAGCCAATATGATGAGAGCCTTGGTGTCATTATAGGTAAAGTTAATATATATCTTTTAAGACCTCTAATCTCTGCAAACATTAAAAGCATCTGTTTATATGTTAATATTTCAGGTCCTCCTATATCAAAATCTCTATTGTAAGTAACTTCGTTAAGCAGTACCCCCGTCAGATACTGAAGAACATTGCGAATCGCAATAGGTTGATTTTTAGTATTCAGCCATTTTGGCGCAATCATAACCGGCAATTTCTCCACTAAGTCACGGATAATCTCAAATGATGCGCTTCCGGATCCCACAATAATACCTGCTCTAATTACAGTTAATGGAATACCTGATAGTTTCAAAATATCTTCAGTTTTCTTTCTGGACAGCAGATGCCGTGAGAGTTTTTCTTCGTTTGCGATACCGCCGAGATATATCACCTGTTTTGCCCCGGTATCTTTTATAAATTTTGAAAAATTATCGGCAGAACGCTTTTCCATTTCCTCAAAATTTCCGGCATCTGAAGCCATAGAATGTATCAGGTAATATGCAGCATCAATATTTTTTGGAGATTTACCAATGTCAATTTCTTTTAAAAAATCGATTTCAATAACTTCTGTTTCACGGTTGCTTTTGAAACGATTTTTGTCTCTAACGCAGCAAACAACATTGTGTCCCTGTTCAAGTAAAAAGGGAAGAAGCCTTTTTCCGATATAACCATTTGCCCCTGTAAGTAATATTCTCATTTTCAAAGTTGTAACAATTTTTTATCTATTATACTGCAAAAACAATTCTTAGGATCTTAAAAAAATAAAAATAATTAACACTTTGTGCAAATTTCTAAAAGCAGTTCAAAATAGTAATATTAAACAGCTATTAAAAATTTAAAGTGTCCGTAATACCCCTCAAAATCAGGCTAAAATAGATAATTTGGGAGAAGAATTTAAAGGGTTTTTGTTGATTTTGAGCTAAAAAGGGCATTTCCACATCATCCGGAAAAATAAAGTTCAAGAATCCACATATCAGCTACTCCCATTTGATTTGGCGACGGCTGTATGTTGCTACAAGAAGACAAAGATTCCCAGTGTTTTTGTTATTTCGTAGCTGTTTGTTCTTTAGATTGTTTCTTGAGATTTTGCAGAAAGAGCCTTATGAAGTTTCTCCGCCTGCAAGATAAATATTTCCAGGCGTGATTGAGTGATTTGCGGGTAAGGATTTCCGTCGCTTTCTATATATAAAAATGGCAGTGATGATATATCATCAGGATAACCGTTGCGTTTCAATTTTCCGTTTCTGTATTTGCCTTCCATGGTCATTACTTTATTTAATATGGCTTCCGATAAGCGGCTTGGCATGCAATTAAACGGTCCAATTGATATGACTCCACAAGCTTCATCAAGGATATCACGAAGAGCAAGGCCGGTAGTTAAAATCGTTTCACCAACCAGTTTTTCTGATA
>JAUQWT010000108.1 GCA_030835005.1 Ignavibacteria bacterium
ACACCTGCATTAGTAAGCTGATTTAATAATGTTGATTTCCCGACATTCGTGTAACCAACAAGCGCAATTCTGAAGAAATTTCCTCTTTGCTGGCGCTGAGTTTTCCGCTGCTCTTCAACTTTCTTCAACTTCTCTTTAAGCATGGAAATTCTTGAAGATATCAGTCTTCTATCGGTTTCGATCTGCGTTTCTCCTGGTCCTTTACTTCCAACCGGGCCGCGTGTGCCTATACCTCCCGCCTGTTTGGATAAATGCGTCCATTGCCTGGTTAAACGTGCCTGCAGGTACTGTAATTGCGCAAGCTCAACCTGTGTCTTGGCTTCGGCAGTCTTGGCATTTGTTGCAAAGATATCAAGTATCAATGCCGGCTTATCAATGATCTTGCACTTAATAATTCTTTCAAGGTTACGAATTTGTGTTGGAGTGAGTGTATTTTCAAATATTACAAGATCGATTCCTTCTTCTTCAACTTTCTCAGCAATTTCATTAGCTTTACCCTTGCCTATAAAAAGGCTCTTATCAATATTATCGCGCTCCTGGTAAAATTTATCAACTACCACTGCGCCTGCAGTCTGTGTTAGAAATTCCAGCTCTTCAAGATGCTCTTTGGATATTTTCTGTTTAACAGTTTTTGCCGTTGAAGATTTTGGTATGGTAGTGCAAACCAGTATTGCCTTTTCAGTTTCCTTTTTTGTTGAATGAAGCTTATTCAAAATTATTACCTAATAAATTTCTAATTTTTGTGATTCCTTATTAATGTAAAAAAACTTCGTTGGCGCATTGTATGGAATTGTTCGCGATCCGGCCTCATCAGAAGCAGAAATATAGAAGGCTGCATTATCAATGTAAGGATCAAATGGCGCAATTGCGTAATATCTGCCGGAATTGTTATCGCCTGTCTTCTCGATGAGATTCATTGTTAAACTTTTGAACTCATTGCCTTCAATGGAGTAGAACAATGAAACACCGTCTTCGCCGATACGATTCTTAGAATTTACATGAACAATAAAAGAATAACCATCGGCAGTCTTGCTTATTTCCGGTTTATTGCTGATTATCATTCCGCTGTGTAATATTGCATCATAAGCGTTAACGAGTCCCCACCCGTATATGTTATTGGGATTATCTTTATTGTTAGCTGTTGTTTTAAGTGCTTCCATTATTTGAGCAGGTGTAAGCTCAGGATGCACAGAAAGCATAAGCGCGCAGACACCGGCAGTCAGCGGACCTGCAAAACTAGTGCCGCTGCTGAAAGTGTATCCGTTTGTATCGTAAGTTGTGGAATACGAAACGGCAGTATAAACATCAACACCCATTGCAACAACATCGGGTTTTATTCTGCCGTCGCTTGTTGGACCGTTTGAACTGAATATAGCGATCTTTCCTGCGCTATCCACAGCGCCAACTGCTATAACATGCTCGCCGTCCGGGGGCGAAACGATGCTTGGCTCACCATAATGATACTCATTCCCCATTGAATTCACCATTACTACACCAAGTGACGCCGCTAATTCGGCTGCACGAACAGTAATAGTAGTTTTGCCGTCCATATCTTTGTATGTATACTGGTTGTGAGGCAAATCGAATGGTTTATAAATAAGTGAACTTGAAATTACATCCACACCCATCGATTCCATCCATTCAACGCCTTCAAGCCAGAAATCTTCTTCAATCGGAGTTTCTGTCACACTTTTTTCAGTCTTGCTGAGGTAAAACGAAACATCAAAGGCAGGGCCGATGATCTCACCTTCGTAAAATCCGCCAAGTGTTGACATTGTTGCTGTGCCATGGCCGTCCTGGTCCCAGTCATCTTCAGGAAGCTGGTTTGGTTCTTCCTGGAACTGCACTGAGTCGTCTTTATATATCCAGTCAAATTCACCTTTTACATTCCTGGTTCTGAGCGCAACATGCTTTCTCCAGTTGAAACCATCGTCACACATGCCAACACTAACTCCATAGCCAGTAACTCCCATATTATGGAGCTTTGGAACATTTATCTGCTGGTTCTGCCAATATGAAATACCATAGTCATACTTGTCCTTTTGAAGCGATGTATCCTTTAACAGAAAAGTATTTTTCTTGCCAGAAGGATATTTGACATATTCTAGGAAATGCACCCCTTCTATTTTTTCAACATAGGGCAAAAGCCTTATCTTATCCAGCAGATCTTTCTTTGCCATAATGCTAACTGCATTAAGCCATTTTGATACAGCATGGGGTATTGCACCTAGATCTTTGATTCCACTAACATAATTGCTGTAAACGGGTATATCATTGTACCCGGCAATTTTCCCGGGAGAAAGTACTTTTGATCTTCTCCATATCGCTTTATCTGTAAGTTCTCCTATTGCTGCTTTGTAACCATCGGTTCCCGGCTCAAAACTATCACCCGGTTTGAATGGACCTTTATCCTTGAAACAGATCCAGTACCTATATACAGTTGTTTCGGGATTCAGTTTCTGTGAAAATGACTGCAAGGGAAGAAACGCAGCAAACAACATCAAAACTAAATGAATGTGAAACCTTCTCAATAATTATACTCCAATATGTTTAACAAATCTTATATTGCCTGTTCATCAGCGTGATATGAGCTGCGAACAAGCGGACCTGATTCTACATGCTTAAACCCAAGTTCCAAACCAAAAGTTTTGTACTCTTTGAACTGATCGGGATGAACATATCTCTGAACCGGCAAATGGCTTTTTGTTGGCCTTAAATACTGACCTATGGTGATGATATCACAATTGACATTTTTCAAATCGAGCATTAAACTGTATATTTCTTCATCTGTCTCTCCAAGACCAACCATGAATCCGCTCTTGGTATAAAGCCCTTTTTCTTTACCAATTCTCAGCAATTCCAATGTTCTTTCATAATTCGCCTGAGGCCTTACGAAGTGATACAGTCTTGGAACAGTTTCAATATTGTGATTCAGAATATCCGGCATTGCATCAATAACAAGATCCAGCGCTTCCCAATTCCCTCTGAAATCAGGAATCAGTACTTCAACTTTGCAATCCGGAGAGAGTTCCCTTATCTTATTAATTGTCATTGCAAAAATATCTGCGCCGCCCATTATCTGGTCATCTCTATCAACAGAAGTTATCACTGCATGCTTAAGTCCAAGCTCTTTGATTGATTCCGCGACTCTATTGGGTTCATCATAATCCAATGCATCGGGCTTGCCCAGCTTAACCGAACAGAATCCGCATGACCTTGTGCAAACTTCGCCAAGTATCATAAATGTCGCAGTCTTGCGGTGCCAGCACTCAGCCATATTAGGGCAGCGAGCATCTTCACAAACTGTGTTAAGCTTCTTCTTGCTTACAAGCTCTTTTAAGAATGCAACGTTTTCACCGGTCGGAAGCTTAACCTTAAGCCATTCAGGCCTTCTGTTATTTTCAATATCCGGATTTTCAACCGAATGCTTCTTCTGGTGAGTGTTAATATATTTTATTTGTACAAGTTCAGACATTTATTCTTTTAATCTATCGTTGCCAATCGTGCTCAGAATCAGATTGTTCTTTGATTCTGCAAAAACCTTTGGTCTGGCTTTTTGTGAAATCTCCTCATTTCAGTTTTTCGTGGCATGATTAAAATTTTCTCTCGTGCTACGAACAAGATTGAGCATCAATCTTTACTAATACTTTTTACAATGTTCCTTGTGAAGTCTAACAAATTCAAATTTTCGTGCCACGAGTAAGAAGAACACATCTCCTTAATTACCATAAACTCTGCTGTAAACCATCTTCCCTATTATCGGATATTTCTTCATCCCGCCTTTGTATGTTGATATTGCCAGATAAACTGCCAACCCTATGCTTCCAAAGATAAATCCGATAACAAAAAAACTCAAAGCAAGAATTATGATTATCTGGAATGCATCAGGTGTGGGCGGTGTACTACCGCTTTTCCCCATCAAACCCGTTAACGCTGCCACAATAGCAACAAAAACTGCAAGGATAATAATTACAACTGTATATGCAATATGAAAGAACAGGCTTTGAAGCGAATGAAACGAAACGAATTTGGATCTTTCTTTGTAAATTGCCCAGAATATAAGCGGCACAATAAGACTGCCGAAAAAAATTGAAAGATGCGCGAACATTGCAATTAGCCTGTCTTCACTCGAAACTATCTCGCCGCCGGGAATACTCTCAGATTGCTCCATATACTTTTGCAAAAACCTTTTTGCCTATTATCGGGTACTTAACAAGCTCACCTTTGTATGATTTTATCCCCATGTAAATAGAATAACCAATCGCACCGAAAATAATTCCAAACAGCAGCGCATAAAAGCCTATCATGGCAATAATGAAGAACACAGGCATTTCTTTACTTCCTGTAGCACCGGCAAAAGCGCCCATGCCAACGCCGCCTATTACAGCAATAATGACAAAGCCGAAAATAAAAATAATCATTATTGCAATGTAAGCAATGTGAAACCACAATGCCTGCAGTGCGTGAAACGTCACAAATTTTGATTTATCTTTATTTGTTGCCCAAAAAATTATAGGCAGTATTATACCCCCTAAAAATAGTGAAAGATGGGAAAACAGCGCCAGCATTTTCTCATCTCCCTGCAAAACATTTGGATCATGGGGCGCTCCGAAAGAATTTGTCATATAGTATTTTTAGATTTATAAATTAAACTCTGCAAATGCTCTCTAATACCCCTTAAAACCTGATTTACTCGGCTTGAAGCTAAACTGTATAGTTTTCAAGGTACTCAACGATCTTCATGATGAACTTCCCGCCAAGAGCGCCATCTATTAACCTGTGGTCAAACGAAAGAGTTAAGTACATAATTGGCTTAATAACGATAGCATCACCTTCGCTGGTTTCTATAACTACGGGGCGTTTCTTCACTGCACCTGTGCCAAGTATTGCAAGCTGCGGCTGATTGATTATCGGAGTCCCTATTATGTTGCCAAAAATGCCATAGTTAGTTATAGTAAATGTACCGTCCTGGATCTCATCTAAAGTTAGTTTCTTTATCCTTGCCCGCCTTGCAAGATCGTTTATTTCACGGGCAATACCAACAAGATTCTTGGAATCTGCGTTTTTGATGATGGGAACGATAAGTCCGCCATTATCCATCGCAACTGCGATCCCCAGGTTTATGAAACTCTTAACAAGCACATTTGTTCCGTCAATCGATGCATTTACAAGCGGAAAATCTGAGAGAGCCTTAACAACAGCTTCACAGATAAAAGGCATATAGGTTAATTTGAATCCCTCGCGTTTCAAGAAGTCTTCACCCATTATTTTTCTGGCCTTATCAATTGCGCTCATATCACATTCTGCAATAGCGGCAACATGGGGTGATGTATGCACGCTCATTACCATATGTTCAGCCATTTTGGACTGAAGCGTATCCATCGGTACAACTTCTACACCGGGCATATTATACATGCTTGTGAGCTCAGGTGACTTTTTGAGCTCAGGCATTTTATACTCAGCCTGTTTCTTTTCAATAGTTACAGCTTTTGCAGTTGAAGGCTGTGTTGTTCCGCCCTGAGTTTTAGTTGATTCCTGGACTTTTGGCGCTGGTGTTTTGCCATTCTTGCGGTCTTCAACGTAAGCCAGTACATCCTGTTTCCTAATTCTTCCGCCTGAACCTGTTCCGGTAATACTGGAAAGCTCGTCCATCGAAACGCCTTCTTGGGCTGCAATGTTTAATACCAGTGGTGAATAAAATCCTGAACCGCCCCCAGTTTTTGGAGCCTCAGCAGATTCTTTCTTAGGGGCGGCTTCGACTACCGGAGCGGGTTCTTGTGCTTTAGTTTCCGGTTTCGGAGCAGTTTCCTTTGCAGGAGCTGATCCGCCTTTTTTGATCTCTGCATTAACATCGGTCTCAATTCTGGCTACAACTTCGCCAACATTCACTGTGTCGCCTTCGGCATATAATAATTCTGCAATTTTCCCGCCATCTGAGCAAGGGACTTCAGTATCAACTTTATCGGTTGAAATCTCAAAAAGAGTCTCATCCCTATCAATCTTATCGCCAACACTCTTATACCATTTTATTATCCTGCCATCCATAATAGATTCACCCATTTTGGGCATTACAACATCAACTAAAGCCATTTAAATCTCCGTGATTTTTATAATTTTTTAAGTATTTTAACAAAAATAGCTATAAAATAAAGAAGTTGCAATTCAAGAGAATACGGGCAAAAGAAGTGAATTTAGAAACTTTAAACCTGTATATGCTATTGTTTAGTGTAAATCCATTCTTAACCGGCATGCAAAAATTGAGCAGACTCTTTAGGATATTCACGGTCATTTCGGCCTTATTCGTTTGTGAAAACATCACAAACTCGCAGGATGAGACAAAAACCTCTCAGATGTACACTTCATGGGTTTTATTCCAGGTCGTTCCAACCCCAGTAATATATCAGGATGCAGATAACTTTAATTCGAAAGTACAATATGGATTAAGATGGCAGGTAATACCCTTAAACATATCTTTCCGCACTAATAAATACAACAGTCCGTTCCAGTTCTTCAAGATAAATCCGGTACGCAGGTTTACAGGCTCTATGGATATTTTCGTTCAGCCTGAATGGACACTCTCAGGATTCAAATATGCAAAGCTTGCACGCTTCGGCATAAGTGCAGGAAGCAGGATAATATTGCCGGTAAAGGGCGATGGTGAAAAAGTTTCTGTATCCTTTGGGGGAAAATACAATTACAGAAAAGATCTTGCAGGGAACAAAGATGGATTTTGGGGAATTGAGGCGGGAATTTATGCGCTCTTTGGATTTGTAGGTTTGCAGTTCAATTACAATTTCGATGACCGCTCAAAATACAATATCGGATTCTATTTCAAATACTTTTAATTTTAAAAATTGAAAATTAAATACATATACTTCACACTTTGTTTATCAATTCTCTTCTCAGGCTGCTGGCCGGTCAGAGTTGGTATGAGAAATATTAGCGATTCATTTTTTGGCGAGCCGGGAAAAGTTAAGAACAAAATAAAAGATCCGGTCAAAGAAAATGTAAAACTTTCTGCTCTTTGGGTAGGCCACTCAACTACGCTTGTTCAGATAGAAGACAAAGTAATAATTTTTGATCCTGTTTTTGAAGATGTCATTTCCGGAATTGTGTTAAGAAGAGTTGAAGCAGGACTGGATATCAAAAGCATTCCGCGTTTAGACCTGGTACTCGTATCACATGCTCACATGGATCACATGAGCTTATCAAGCCTTAAAGATCTTGATGATCGATTCCCGAAAGCAAAGCTTGTGATCCCAAGAGGTGCAGAAGAGTATTTGCCGGATTATGACATGGAAATGATCAGGCTTAAGACGGGAAATTCCGAAAAGCTGAATTACGTGGGAGAGACAAAGGAAATCAACGGAATGAAAGTTACAGCGGTTTATGCTTTGCATCAGGGCGGCAGATACGGAATGGATAGCTACACCTGGAATGTGCCCGGATGTACCGGTTACATTGTGGAGTATAAAGGCGTTACTGTTTTCTATGCGGGTGATACAACATATGATGAGCTGGCTTACAGGTCACTTGGAACAAGATTTAAAATTGATCTTGCTTTGATCCCGGTGGGTCCGTGCCGGGACTGTGAAACTGACGGCAGTTATTACCATCTTGCCTCGCTGGGTGCAATAAAAACTTTTGATTATCTGAATGCGGATTTTATGATACCGGTTCACTACGGGGCTTTGGAGTATTTTGACGATCCGAACATTCCGGCTTATGTTTTAAGGGATCTTGCTAACAGGTACGGAAGCAATTCCGCAACAGGTATGGCTATTTCTAAGCCATACTCTGAGCGGATAAAAATACTGAATGAAGGTGAGCAGTTTATATTCTATTACAAAGACTGAAATCTAAATATTAATCTTTGCCTTTAGCAAGATCAACACTGATGCGCTTGCCTTTTATTTGGTTATCATTCATAGTTTCTATGATGTTGTTAGCATGTTTCTTATCAACATCAACAAAGGTGAACTTATCATAAATATCAATTGTGCCAATTGCCTTGCCGGGAATACCGGTTTCACCTGTAAACGCGCCAAGAATATCGCCTGCACTTATATTCAGCTTCTTGCCAACATTCACATAAAGCCTTACCATTGATGCATCCGGAGCTTTTTTGAATCCTTTATTCCTGTCATCGCCAAATGATTTCTCTTTCTTGTAGCCTTTATCTCTGTCTCTATCACGGCTGCCTTCAAATCTCGGCTTTCTCTCTCTATCTCCGCCCCTTTCTCTGTCTCTTGAATCTCTTCCGCGTTTATCACGGCCTTCATACCTGCTTTTCCTGTCATCGTGTCCATAGGATGAAGAATCTTCCTGCACAACTTCAACAGGCTCTTTGGTGAGCAGAAGTTTTACAAGTCCCGCTGCAATCTCAAACGTGGTGAAATCTTCCTCAACAAGCTTGTTGATGTAACTTTCGTACTTGGTAAGGTCATTGCCTTCGCCTATAGCTTTTTTGATCTCATCAAGGAATGTTTCCGTCCTTAATTCTGCCACGTCTTCAGGACTTGGCGGATTCTTGCGCGTAATTTTAGATTTTGTAAAGCGTTCGATGTCTCTTATCTTATGCATTTCTTTTCCTACAACAAAAGTATGTGATTGCCCCGTCCTGCCTGCTCTTGCAGTTCTTCCTATCCTGTGAACATAATACTCTTCATCCTGCGGCATATCGTAATTGAAAACTGCGTCAATATCATCAACGTCAATTCCCCTTGCAGCAACATCGGTTGCAACAAGCACTTCAAGCTTTCCGCTGCGGAACTTAGCCATAACTTTATCGCGCTGACTTTGCTTTAAGTCACCGTGAATTGCCTCGGCGGAATATCCCCTTGCTTTAAGATGAGCCACGAGGCCGTCAACTGCACGCTTTGTGTTACAGAACACAAGAGATAGCTTCGGGTCATGTACATCTATCAGCCTTGAAAGTATCTCAAGCTTCATGTTTGGTTTTACTTCATAGTAAAACTGCTGAACATTCGGCACGGTAACTTCTTTGTGCACAACTTTTACGTGTTCAGGTTTCTTTAAGTACTTGCCTGTTAAGTCAAGTATGGGTTTCGGCATCGTTGCGGAAAAGAATATAGTCTGTCTTTCCTTAGGCGCCTTCTTGAGGATTTTTTCTATGTCATCGCGGAATCCCATATTAAGCATTTCATCGGCTTCATCAAGTACCACTGTATGAATATTCTCTAGGTTAATGGTTTTTCTTTCCATGTGATCCATCAGCCTGCCCGGAGTAGCTATGATAATCTGCACGCCTTTACGGAGTGACATAAGCTGTCTTTCTATTGACTGCCCGCCATATATCGGAATTACTTTAATACCCTTTTTGTATTTCAGCAGGTCGCCAAAACCCTCAGCTACCTGTATGGCAAGCTCGCGGGTTGGGCAAAGTACAATTGCCTGTATTAGTTTTGATGTCGCGTCAATTTTTTCGATTACGGGAATGCCAAAAGCGGCTGTTTTGCCGGTTCCGGTCTGCGCCTGCCCTATTAGGTCACGGCCTTCCATTAAAAATGGAATAGCCTGTGACTGGATTGGTGTTGCTTCTTCGTAGCCAAGATCCTGTATAGCTTTAAGGACCTCTTTTGAGAGATTTAACTCATCAAATTTGATTGTATTCATTGAATTTTTGTTTCTTTCTTATTTGTATTGATTTGTCTTCGGATTGGAACAGTCTGCTTAAGAGGTTTAAATCTGAAGTATTGAATGAGTACGAATATAGTGATAATAAATGAGATATGTGAGCCAGAATGGAACAACCATGTTCTCCCCCTAACAAGGTGAGTTAGAGGGGGTAATTCAAAAGCAAAACAAAAATCGCCACAAAGACACAAAGTCACAAATGGATTTCCTAACAAATGTCGTCCTGAGTCCCGCATCAAGTGCGGGATAAACTAGTCGAAGAACAAAAAAAAGAGTGTGCAGAAAAAAATCTACACACTCAAGACACATTGAACATCCGGTTTACCGGATGTGGGGTATCCTCTGAGTTAATTCCGCTTTAGCGGGACGATAAGCTTTCTACTTCTTACGATAAGTGATCGTCTGTTTCATTTCCATATCTTTGCCATCATGACCTTTCATGATCATAGTTAAGTTGTGGGTCATTGTATTTCCGTTTATCTCTATCTCCCTAACTTCCGTACCCCAATCGGTCTTTCCGTTTGCGGTTATTTTATTACCGCTGGATTTACCTGTGTATGTTCCAACCTGTCCCCAGTCATCAAATGACCATCCGGTGAAAGTACCATCAGCATTCAACTTCATAATTATTGTGCCATTAAATGTTGTACCTTTATCATCTGAACCCGAGAGATCAATAAACATATACTGTCCGTGCTTCATATAATGGTTTGCAGATTCATTCCATTTGCTTCCCATCATATCATATGGATCAGCAACCCAGTTGCCAAGCAGCATGTTCACAGTTTCATTGCTGATCGGGTCCGGCTTTTTCATATCCTGTGAATTTGCCGTCCATGTACAAATTAAGAATAGCAATGCAATGAATTTGATTGAAAAAATTGCCTTCATAACACTTCCTCCTTTAGTTTTTGATTGTTCTGTTTTAGAATAGTTATGCAAAATAATACAATGGGTTTGTATTTGCAATAATAATGGAGATGAGGAATGTCTTATGCTCCCTCCTCTCCTTCCAGAACAGGGGCCCGGGGGGGTGAGGCAGTCTGAATATTTGCACAATAACAAAATTACACAATACACTTTGAATTCGGCGGTAGACAAATGGGGTACCCTCTGGGTCAATCCCGCACTTGCGGGACAATACACTCAACGGACTCAACCCACTCTTTCCGTCTCACTCATTCTATCAAGCGCAACAATTGTTCTTCCCTCATCATCAAAACCGTATGCATTTGTGAATTTTGTATTCCATAAGATTTCATCGAACCGGTATGACGAGCGCGAGTGAACATTAGACATGAACATATCATCATATCCTTTCATTAATATGAAGAACTCAGCCTGCCCTTTTTCAAGGTCATCTTTGGTCAGTCCGTAAAGCGGACTCTCGTTATCAATAATATGATTGATCGTCCACAATAAAGAGAAGAAATTTATTGTGTTATACTCAAGCTCTAAATTATAAAATTTGCGCATTGGCGAGCCACCGGATTCGTCCTTAAGTATGCTAAACATTACGCGCACTTCAACATCAATAATTTCACTTCTCTGTTCATTGGCTATTCGGAACATGAATCCGGAAATATCTTTAAACGGAGCTATCACAGCGTTTTTGCTGTACATGATCTTCGATACCGGCTTTGAGAATCTGCCGTAAAACAAACCGGTTGCGATTGCCAGGCACATCAGGCCAATAAGAGATTCAAAAGCCGCAATTGAACTTGTCCAAAAACCAACGGGGCTTATCCTGCCATATCCAACCGTAGTAAATGATTGTGAGCTGAAGAAGAATGATTCCAGGAATTTCTCAAACTCACTGGATGCAATAACGCCAAGCAAATGAGTTTCAACTCCAAGCAAATAATATATTATGGCAAATATCAGATTGAGAAATACATATCCTCCAAATACAAATAGTATGAACTTTATCCAAGATATCCCGACAAGGTGATGATAGAAATTGAACGATTCCCAAAACGGTAAACCCGT
The DNA here is from genome assembly GCA_030835005.1 of Ignavibacteria bacterium. Lineage (GTDB taxonomy): Bacteria > Bacteroidota > Ignavibacteria > Tepidaquicellales > OLB5 > OLB5. Next base: position 11,647 of record JAUQWT010000108.1, read on the forward strand.
CCGGCGGCTGTTGAACGAGCCGTCTTTATTTAACAGCCTCTGGCCTTTTGTAATATCCTTACTGGATAGTCCTAAGTTTTGAATTTCTTCGTCTATGTTGTCGTCTTGAATTTTCTTATGCATAAATTAATAATATTTATTCCCCTGAGATAATAGTCAAATGCACTATGTCCGCCTGCTGGCGTGATGCCTTTGACCCACAAGAAATTTTCTGTAGGGAATGCATTTGAGAGTTAACCCCCACAAACAGAATATGTTTCTATCCGAGAATATTCTTGGTGTTAAATTTATCGTTGAAATGCATTCCCTACTTAGAAATTTGTTTATTGATACATGACTAAAAAAAATAGTAATTCAAATTAAGTCCCTTTTCATTTATTTTTCTTAGACTTATCTTCATCTTCAACATCAAGACGGAATCTGTGCAGAATGCGGTGAACTATCGGTGTCACAAAATTCGTTGCACTCAACAGAGAGATCTTGATCAGCCGGATCCTGCATATCTATTCTGAGTTAAGCATTGTTTTGGCATGCTTTAGCATTGATATATTACTATGTTAGGCAAAATTAATAAACTAATTACGTAAATGAAATGTAAGTTGATTTGTTTTAATGTTTTATTTATGTTGCATAATAGAAAATTAACTTTATAGTATGGAAATAGCTATTGCATTGTTGACCTTGATCGCCCTTGAAATCGTTCTGGGTATTGATAACATAATATTCATCTCTATACTTGCAGGCAAACTGCCTGAAGATAAGCAAAACAAAGCCCGTATAACCGGTCTTGCAGCAGCAATGATAATGCGCGTACTGCTGCTCTTTTCGATCTCGCTTATCATGAAACTTACCGAACCTCTGTTTGCAATATTTGGAAATGAGATCTCCGGTCGTGACATAATATTAATTGTTGGCGGATTATTTCTCCTTGCAAAGAGTACTTTTGAGATTCATGAAAAACTTGAGGGCGAAGATGAGGATGCGGGAGTAAAGAAGAAAGCGGCTTCATTTGCGGGTATCATCATTCAGATCATGCTCCTTGATATTGTTTTCTCGCTGGATTCAGTCATAACAGCAATTGGTATGACCGATATGCTCTGGGTAATGATAACAGCTGTGGTGG
>JAUQWT010000109.1 GCA_030835005.1 Ignavibacteria bacterium
GGACAGACTTTTTATAACTTTGGAAGCGAAGGCGGCAGAAGAATAGCTTTAGACGGAGCCGGAAAGATAATTGTTGGAGGATACTGCAATATTAATCAACCGGATTCAAACAGGTTTGTTGCACTTAAATACGAACAGAACCTTGATTTCGTTTGGGCTACAAGATTCGGCAGTAAGGGAACGGGAAGTCCAGGCCTTTCATTGACTGATATGGCAATTGATATGAACAGCCATATAATACTTATCGGGCAGAATGATATGAACTATGCAACATTCAAAATTAATCCTGACGGTTCACTTGGATGGAATAGTTTTTTCCACAGGGATGTTGATTACCCCAGAGGCATGGTAACCGATAATCTTGGAAATGTATATGTAACCGGTGAAACCGGGACTCCGGGACTTCCTTACACTTATGCTATAACAACCGTAAAATATAACTCTGATGGAAACCTGCTTTGGTCAACAAACTACAAAGGTACTAATAATGACGGTTTTTCAGGATATGATATTGCAGTAGATAATTCCGGAAACGTTTATGTAACCGGTAACCAATACAGCACTGCGGATATTGCGACCGTAAAATACAATACTAACGGTACATTTCAGTGGGCAAAAACATACAATGGCCCGAGCAACAGCGCTGATTACAGCTGCTCAGTTGGCGTTGATGCAAACGGGAATACTTATACTGCCGGTAACAGCCTCGATTTCCCCTCAGGTTATGATATTGCCATTATCAAGTATGCGCCGCTGCCCCTGTTTGCAAATAGGTTCTCGAAAAATGCTCTTAACAAATTAATTAATGACAACCAGAATACTTACGATACAATCTCTGTGGATTATACGCTCGATGCAAGTTATTACGTATATGATGTGAACCTAACGATTGATACAGTAATTCATACAAATGATTCAGATCTGGAATTCTATCTAATTCATAATGGCATGACAGATACAGTAATTTACCAGGTTGGAAGTACCGGAGATAATTTTATCAATACTGTACTAAACGATTCTGCGTCTAATCAAATTAGCAGCGGCAATGCACCTTTTACCGGGTCTTTTAGGCCAAACAGGCCGCTTGCGGGTTTCAATAATTCAAACATTAATGGAAGCTGGATCTTAAAGATCTACGACAGGGCAAGCGGCAATACAGGCACACTTAGAGCGTGGGGGCTGGATTTTCTTATCGGCACAAATCCAATTGGTGTACATAATATCTCAAATGAAATCCCCAATAATTTTTCGCTTTCTCTGAACTTCCCAAATCCGTTCAACCCGACTACTCATTTTGAATTCAGGATAGCTGATGCCGGATTTGTGAACATTAAGATATTTGATCTAATAGGAAAGGAAGTAGAAACTTTGGTGAATGAAAACTTAAGTGCGGGTGTTTATAAAGCAGATTGGAATGCATCAAAGTATTCAAGCGGAGTGTATTTTTACAGACTTGAAGTAAGCGGATTTTCCGAAACAAGGAAAATGATCCTGATAAAATAGTGTAAGATGAAGAAGTCTTGAAGATTAACATTAATTTCCCAAAGAGGAGCTATTTGGCTCCTCTTTTTATGAGTTCATCTATTTTTTCCATCAGCCATGGCTTTAGTTCGTATCCCAGTATATTATCAGTTTTATTTTTAATGATATCAATTTCTGAAACATTACCTGTTGCCTTAGCTTTCAGTAATTTGACGTAAATGTTAACAAAATCTAATGCCCTTTTCTTGAAAGAATCATGTATTTCTGTATTTTCATTCAGAAAATGCCGGTAAGAGTCCACAAGTGAAAATGCGAGATCAAACAAATTCAATTCATAATAGATCTTGAATTTCAAATTCCTGACCTGGATCTTATACACCAGGAAATCATTCTGAACTTTATTTATATAAACTAAAGCTGACTCATAATCACATCTACCAAAACTTAGATTAGCTTTTGCAAAATATGTCATGTTTTCTCTCTGATCAGCCTTTAATTTTCCTGAATATTTTTCAATAAATTTTTCAAGCCAGTCGTATTCACAAACATCCAGGGCCCACAGCATCATGTTAGCATATAGATTAGATTTCATTGGTTCATTTTCTGTTGCAGTGTAAGCGTTCTCTTCAAGCATTTTATCGTAAACTTCAAAGCATTCTCTGGTGAACATCTGGTTTTCAGGATCTCTCATAGCACAGTATGTCGCAAGTGAATCAAACATGAAATATTTTTCAGGCCGGCTTAATTTATCTAAATTCTCATAGAACAGGGTCTTTGTATTATTATAGTATGTTTCGCTTTCAAGATCCTTGTGAAATAGAAGTGATTTGTAATTGTAATAGTAAATTTCAATTAACCACAGCAGCGAATACTTTTCTTTTTCAAGCAGAGTGATCATTTTATCGATATCAACACTTTGTCTGAATGAATCGATCAATGGATTACTGAAGTCTGTATTGTAAAAGACCGGAAGGATTATCGAATCCTTTAATCTTTTGAAAAAAAGAAGCAGAAACGAAACGGTGGTGTATTCAGTTGACTTAAGTCTGAATGGTACAGATTTGTTGAATTTATTTTTTTGGAGATTATACTTTTCGTTGAGCTTCAAAATCCTCTTTTCTTCATCAAACCATTCAGTTCCAATATCTGAACCTGAAGCAGTATTGTTTTCTATTGATCTTAATGTGCTTAAGAACAGTTTGTCTTCTCCTCTTTTAAGGT
>JAUQWT010000110.1 GCA_030835005.1 Ignavibacteria bacterium
CCACAGATGAATTGCTTTCAAACGAGGAATCATTTAATGTCCTTTCGGAGAATAGTTTAACATGAAATTAGTTCTTTTTACTTCCTAGACGTTTGTTGGATACAATTCTGTGGGGCTTCTCAATTAGATGTTCAATTGTACATAAAGGTTTACACTATAAATGAAATCTCACGACTTTTTCTTTCAAGTTCAATTCAAATTGTTAAAGAATTGCGGTATTGCTATATTTGTCTTATTAATGACAGAAGAACAGGATATACAGTGGCAGAGAATTGAGAGTGAAATATATTCAGCTTTCAAAGATGTGAAGCTGGAGGATGGGATTGGCTACTATGAAGCCGGAGCTCTGGATGATTACCTCAAACCGGCAGACGAAAAATACCAAATTGAAAAAAGTAAGGACGAAAGAAACGATTGGCGGGAATTACTTACTGATATCAGTGAAACTGATATTGTAAATGACAGGCACTGCTTTATGGATGCAATAGGCCTGCGGTTTTATTTGCCATTCCTGATCGTCCGAAGAGACACCGGTGTAAACAGTATAATGCACTTCTACATTTCTGAATTCTACAAACGCGAAGGGTATTCAATGAGTAGTTTCACAGAAACAGTCGAGATGCTGACTAGTGAGCAGAAAAAATGCATTTATCATTTTTACGAGTTCTTAAGCAGGATTGAAGACTCAGGTTTTTATGAAGAAGACTTAGACAGCGAATTTGCAGCAGGCGAGATAGCCATGAAAGGATTTGATTATGTGGAGTTCAAGAAGAAGCAGTTTGATGTAAATTAGAAATCTTAGTTTCCCTATGTTTTTGATGTTCTCACCAACAACACAGGGAAAATGCAAAAACCCGCATGAATGCGGGTTTTTTTGCGGAACCGACGAGATTCGAACTCGCGACCTCTTGAGTGACAGTCAAGCGTTCTAACCAGCTGAACTACGGCTCCCTGAATAATCAACAAATTTAAGCAAAAATTGAAAATCTTACAAATCATTTAATTTGGTATAAAATAAGAACCTGCATGAAGATCCCCATGCTGTTAGTATCCAACTTAGAACTCTTGTAAAATTGCAGGAAGAAAATGATTATAATAGACTAGTACATTTTTAGTATTCTATTAGTCTCATCTACCCATATTTGGAATCCGTCGTAATTCCAATGAGTGTCACTTTTGTAATAATTTTCTGATGAGGAAGAATCAATCAGAGGGTAGACATTGATCAAAGGTGGTAAAAGGTCTCTTCTCTCCTGAATCCTGTTAATTAGATTATTGTATTTACCATAGGTTGGTTCTAAAATTGTAACCGGATTTGGAATGATAGAAAGATATATTTCGTCAAAACCAATTACTTTGAAATGTCTATAAGCATTATTAACGCAATAAACAATATTTGATATTTCATCATCACTGAGGAAATTAAAAGAAGAAGTGCTTTTGGATGAATCAGTTGTAGCACTGTAAAAAAGATATTTTTTATCCTTTGATACAGAAACATCTTTATTTGGTCTTTCGAAAATCTTATAATTTAGTTCAGCTCTGAACTCTCTGATTGGAGTTAAGAAAGAATAATCAAATATATTGAATTCTATATTTTCGTTTATGCGTTTATTGAACAAATATCGCTGAATCTTTTCCCATAATGTCTCAAGTTTTTTTGGGTATGATGTACTCGGACTACCCTTGTACACCCTCATAGAAGTATACATTTCAACTGTGTCTATAAGCAATTTTCTGGAAAGTCGTTCCGAAACTTCAATAATCAGAATGTTTTTCTTAGAAGTATCCAATTTTTCATCAATTTGCTCGTCATATTTCCATCTGGCATATTTCAATTTATCCACACCGCAAAATATTGAATCAGTCTTAACAAAACTCCACAGATAGCTGTCACAAATCATATATAAATTAATATTCCCCGGCTTTTGGCATTGACTGATTACCGGAGGTTTTTTTTCAATTTTAATCCTGTAATCTTTAAGGTAAGAAAATCCATAGAGATCTCCGAAAGTGTATCTATCCGAACCCATCGGAGATGCCCATTCATATCTATATGCTGCAATTCTCTTCATCAAGTAATCATTGGAGCTCAACAAGTAAATTGCAGAGGACAAAAGAAAAACAAAAATTGAAAAGATTTTTCTCATCTAAAATTGAAAGTATAGAAATTGGCTCTGTTCAAAAACTCCAAAAAGATAACAGGCAGAAGAAATAAGTAATATTAAAGTATAAAAAAGCAGATTTGATCTGACATTAATTACCAGCCAAAGCTTCTCTTTGAGAAAAAGGAATATTATTAATATCACACAAAAAATTAATTCAGCACTGTTTAGAGCAAAAGAGGATACGCTAAAGACTGAAACTGAGAAAATTTTACTTATAATTAAAAAGGAAGTGGAAAGATCTGGGGCACGGAAAAAGATCCAGGCAAATGAAACAAGAAGGAATGTAGTTATTACTTTGATAGTACTGAAAGGTAGACCTTGACTTATCTTTATCCTGAATTTTTTATATATCCTGCTTTTGACAAAAGATGCTACTATGAATGTACCATGAAGGAGTCCCCATATAGCAAAGGTCCATGCATCACCATGCCAAATTCCTGCGATAAACATTGTGAGCAAAGCTGCAATCACATAACTCCATACTTCCGGTTTTAATCCTAATTTTTTCTTCTTCACAACTCTTAATACCTTATATGCTATTGGCAGAAAAAGATAATCTCTAAGCCACGTAGAAAGTGAAATATGCCATTTTGTCCAGAATTCTGTTATAGATTTGGAGAAGTACGGGGCTTTGAAATTATCGGTAAGTTTAAATCCCATAATTTTAGCTGTACCTACCGCAATTTCTGAATAACCCGAAAAGTCACAATACAGTTGAATAGAATAAAGCAGAGTTGCTACAAGTAATGCAAAGCCGGATTGCTCTGCCGCAGAACCATATGAAGCATTCACTACAATAGCCAACCGATCCGCAATTACTACTTTTTTAAAAAATCCAAAAGCCATCATCATAACTCCGCTTTTGAAGTTCTCAAAATCAAAGTTATTTTCAATCCTGAACTGCGGAATTAGATTCTGAGGCCTTTCTATCGGACCCGCAACAAGCTGTGGAAAAAACATTACATATAAAGAGTAGATACCAAAATTTCTTTCCGGTTTGATTTTTTTCCTGTAAACCTCAATCATATAACTAATCACTTGAAAAGTATGGAAAGATAGTCCAACAGGCAGCAGAATCGATACTATGGGAACGGTAGATTTGGGCTTGCCATAAAGCAGATTGACAAGGAACTCGTTATATGAGATGTAATACTTAAAGAACGCAAGAACACCAATAACTAATAACAAACCAATAATCAAATATACTCTATTATTTGTACGACTTTCTCCTGAAAGCTTTAATCCAATGAAGTAAGAGATTGCAATTGTTCCTGTCATTATTAATAAATAAACAGGGAGAAAACACATATAGAAATAACAACTTGCTATAAGAAGTATTGCAGGGCGAAATCTTTGGGGTAAATTAAAAAAAAGAGTTGAAACAGAAGTAAAAAATAACAGAAACTGTAGGGAGTTAAATACCATCAAATCAGATAGTTAAGAATACTGTATTCATTAATTAATCTTATAAGCACTAAATATACAAAGAAAACATCAAACATTTAACCTGATTCTAGCGGACTCTACTAAAAGCAAATTAATGGTAATTAGCTAACCAATCTGTTTTCACTCACTGAACTGTATCACATATTCTTGAAATCCACTTTTATTCTGTCAATAGAATTGTTGATTTCTGTACAAAAATACATTTTTATGCTGTCTTATAGTTGTTAGATATCCTTATTTTCCTACTTCTTCTTTGTCTTCGGGTTATAATTCTTCTCATACATTTCAATCCACTGCTTAGCGCTCATTTTTTTCATCAAATCACCAATTAGCTTATATGGGATATCATCCATCTTCTTGAAGCGCACGCAGCTCTGACCCATATCCAGTTTTTGTTTGCTGTGTTTAGGATACTCGCCGACAAACCATTTCAGTAATTTAGGGTCAGCGTAAACCCCCATGTGATAAAAATTAATTGAGTCTTTTTGTGAGGCAATGCCGGCAAAAGGCAGCGGCTCAGAGGGTTTGCAGTGATAACCTGCGGGGTAAAGCTTGTGCGGTATTACATAACCCAATCCGCTGTAACTGATACCCGGCTCAAATCCTTTTGGCAGGTTTTTAACAATTACACTATGAAGCTTATTAAAAGCCTCATGCCTGTCTTCAGGCACGTTTGATAAAATTTCCTTAACTGTTTTGCCTTTTGCTTTCATTTGGTTATTCTTCTAATATGATTTTATTGAAATAACAATTCTTAAAAACTCTTCATACTCAAGTGTTTTCCAGAATATCCTTTGCTGTTTTATTGACAAGCTGTTCGGCCAAACCGATAAGAATTCCTTCGGTTCCGCGAATATAACAAAGCCGGTAGATATTTTCATAATTAACTATTTCGCCAACCAATTCAGCGCCATGCCTAGTTAGCCTGGTTACTAATTCGTCAATGTTTTCAACACTAAACATAACTCGCAGATAGCCCAGTGAGTTAACGGGTGCTTTCCTATGGTCTGATACAGTAGCTGGAGAGAGAAATCGTGAAAGCTCAAGCCGGCTGTGCCCGTCAGGCGTAACCATCATAGCTATCTCAACCGATTGATCTCCAAGACCGGTCACCTGACCCGCCCACGGGCCCTCAACCATGGCTCGTCCCTCGAGAATCAGCCCAATTTCCTGAAAAAAAGAGATAGCGTTATCGAGAGATTCCACAACGATCCCCACATTATGCATTTGAAGTAATTTGCTTTTAGCCATAATTTGTTCTTTTTCTCCCTTGTGTGTGACTGGTCGTCAAACTTGTGTATAATAACCAAATATACAAAAAGTGTCAATTTTAAGGTAGTCACTCAAGAGATAGTAACATTATAACTCTCAGAACAAAATTTTACATACAGAGTAAAACCTTTTCTTATTGTAGTATGTTCAATAGATAACTAATTGTTACAACTCAATAAATTGATATAATTATGTATTATTACAATTTCAGAACCCCAATTGCCTCAATCCTGTTGTTTATAGTACTTTTAATTTCAGGATGTTCTAAGACCGATCATTATCAAAACGGTAAAGATTACCTGAGCTCGAAGAAATATGCTGAGGCAATTTCAGAATTCCAACAGGTAAAAGCTGATGATAAGGATTTCCGGCTTGCTCAATCAAAGATAGGTTATATCCAGGGTTTGCAGGCGTTTAATGACAGCCTGTTCCAGGCGGCCGAAGTGCAGCTTCAAAAAGTTGTAAGTGAAGATGAATTTTATCATGAATCACTGCTTATGCTTGATAAGATTGCACAAAGCAGAAAATTATCAGAAACACCAAGAAAAGATACACTAATTATCAAACAGGAAATTACAGAACATAAAAGCGAAGAAGAGCCGGATCCAAAAATCAAAGTTACTACTGATGCAGAGATTACAAAAAAGTTTGTTACTCAAATGACAAGCTTAATTGAAAAATTTGAATCGCTGTATGAAACAGCGCATACTACAAGCGTTGATTCGAAGAAGAACTATCTTGCTAATATGCAGTCTTTGCAACGGAGCTTCAGCGGGCTAGATTACAACGCAAAAGAAAAAAGTGCAGATGCGATTGAATTGAAAAACAAAACCACAGCATGGATGAACAAAAGAATTGAATTCATAAGCAGGCTTATATATGATAATACTGTGCAAGAAACAAATAATTCCCGGTCTTTGAAAGAAGAAGGTGATAAAATGTATATTGGTGTCACTACTCAGATGAAGAAAACAAGGTAGCACGCAAATATATATTTTCCGATTTGAAATTATGAAAAAACCCCGAATCTGAATATATTCGGGGTTTCAAAACCTTGATACATTATTAAATATTCTTACATCACATCAAACCTATCAGCATTCATTACTTTGTTCCATGCGGAAACGAAGTCCTTAACGAATTTGTCTTTAGCGTCATTGCTTGCATAAACCTCTGCAATTGCCCTGAGCTCGGAGTTTGATCCAAACACGAGGTCTGCGCGTGTAGCTGTCCATTTTGCTTCGCCTGTTTTGCGGTCATTGCCATCAAATATTTCATTTGTTTCATCTTTTGCTTTCCATACTGTACTCATATCCAGCAGATTCACAAAGAAATCATTAGTAAGAGTGCCCGGGCGTTTTGTGAATACTCCATGAGTACCATTATCATAATTCGCGCCAAGCGCCCGCATACCGCCAACAAGAACAGTCATTTCGGGGGCAGTGAGCTTCAAAAGATCTGCTTTATCAATTAGCAGCGATTCCGTTGATATTGAGAATTTTGTTTTACAGTAATTTCGGAAGCCATCAGCAGCCGGCTCTAAGAATGCAAATGATTCAATATCTGTCTGCTCCTTTGTTGCATCCATTCTGCCTGCGGTGAATGGAACATTAATATCATGGCCTGCATCTTTGGCGGCTTTTTCAATTGCTGCGTTACCTGCAAGCACAATAAGATCAGCAAGTGATACTTTCTTGCCGTCTTTTTGTGAATTGTTGAATTCGGTCTGAATTCCTTCGAGTGTATTGAGAACTTTGGCAAGTTGTGCCGGATTGTTAACAGCCCAATCCTTCTGCGGTGCAAGGCGAATGCGTGCGCCGTTTGCGCCGCCGCGTTTATCTGAGCCGCGGAATGTAGATGCCGATGCCCATGCTGTTGAAACAAGCTCTTGTATAGTTAAGCCTGAATTCAGAACTTTTTCTTTTAATGCTTGAATATCTTTTTCATCAACCAGTTTATGATCAACTGCAGGAATAGGATCTTGCCAAATCAGGTCTTCTGAAGGAACTTCCGGCCCGATGTAGCGGGCTTTTGGACCCATATCGCGGTGAGTAAGCTTAAACCACGCTTTTGCGAACGCTTCTGCAAACTCATCCGGATTTTCGAAGAAGCGTCTTGAAATCTTTTCATATGCCGGGTCAAATCTTAATGCAAGATCTGTTGTAAGCATTGTTGGCGCATGCTTTTTATTCTTATCAAAGGCGTCGGGGATTGAATTGGCACCTGCCCCGTTTTTTGGTGTCCACTGGTGTGCTCCGGCTGGACTTTTGCAAAGCTCCCATTCATAACCGAACAAATTCCAGAAGAAATTGCTGCTCCATTTTGTTGGAGTAGATGTCCAGGTAACTTCAAGTCCGCTTGTTATAGCATCTTTGCCAATGCCTGAATTGAACTTGCTCATCCAGCCCAGCCCCTGATCGGCAATATCGCATGCCTCAGGTTCAGGCCCAACGTTTGCCGCATCACCAGCGCCGTGGGTTTTACCAAAAGTATGGCCGCCGGCAATCAGGGCAACAGTTTCTTCATCATTCATCGCCATGCGGGCAAATGTTTCGCGGATATCCTTTGCTGCCGCAACAGGGTCAGGGTTTCCGTTAGGCCCTTCGGGATTGACATAAATAAGTCCCATTTGAACCGCTGCAAGGGGATTATCAAGATCACGCTCGCCGGAATAACGCGCATCGCCTTCAAGCCATTTTGATTCGGTTCCCCAATAAACATTTTCTTCCGGCTCCCAAACATCTTTTCTGCCGCCTGCAAAACCAAAGGTTTTGAAACCCATTGATTCCAGTGCAACATTTCCGGCAAGGATCATAAGATCAGCCCAGGATATTTTCTGGCCATATTTCTGTTTGATGGGCCACAGAAGCCTGCGGGCTTTATCTAAGTTACAGTTATCGGGCCAGCTATTAAGAGGAGCGAAGCGCTGCTGCCCTGAACCTGCGCCTCCCCGTCCGTCACCGGTACGGTAAGTGCCTGCGCTGTGCCATGCCATACGGATAAACAAAGGTCCGTAATGCCCGAAATCTGCCGGCCACCAGTCCTGTGAATCGGTCATGAGTTTGGTAAGATCTTTTTTCAGTCCATCATAATCTATGCTTTTGAACTCCTTTGCATAGTCGAATTCTTCACCCATTGGATCTGAAAGCTCTGAATTCTGCCTTAGAACATCTAAGTTAAGTCTGTTTGGCCACCAGTCGCTGTTTTTTCTGCCGCCGGCACCAACATTAAATTTTTGTCCGGCACCTGTCACGGGACATTTGCCGTTGTTGTTTTCATTTTCCATAAATAATAGGTTTTATAATTTAAAAATCTGACTAGTGTTTATTCAAAGAAGAATTTAAGATCGTTACAATAAATTACTGCAAAAATATTCAAATCCAGACGATTTTATGAAGATCGACCTCAAAAAATATTTCAGCCAAAACAATGTTTTGTATGCTCAAAACTAACAGTTAAACAGAAAATAATAAAGGTAAAAATCTTAACGATTTGGAGGAATTAATGTTTCAGCAATCAAATTGATCTACTTCAACATTGAATATGCTATTTCTCTGACTTTTTCCCCGGGAAGTCTTGTGGGAATGATTTGTCATCATGGCAATCTGTGCATACAGGTCTCTTAGTGAAATCTTTTTCTGAGTGGCAGCTCTGGCATTCGAGTTCTTTGTGTGAATCTGACATTATGAACCCGGTCAACTTATGGTCAAATTCAGAAGTAAAATCTTTATGGCATGATACACAATTAGTACTCAACCTTCTGTAAGGCATACGGCTGCCATGGCATTTTGCACAGGCTAAACGGCTGTGAAAAGAACTAAGCTGCCAGCCGCTGGTTTTTGTATGGTCAAACGGAGAAAGTTCCTTGTCACTGTGGCACTTAAGGCATGAATTACCGTAGTGACAGCCGATGCATGGCTTATGATGTTCTTCAAGAGATTTTTCTATCTTAACCGGTTTGCCTGTGGCATCTTGTTTTTTCGGTCCGTGACAATTTATGCAGCTTTCTTCCTTATGACAGCTTGTACAGCCGATTTTGAAAACCTGAACATGCTCATCATGATAGAAAGTAACGATCTTATTTTTCTCGGAATTCGTTTCCCATACTAACTTCTTCGGCACGGGTAACATTGGATGTGATTTGCTCCTCAAAGAATCAACTTTCTGCTCTTGCTGTGCGCCTTTATTTTGATGACACAGATAATTGCATCCTTTTTCGCTGCTCCATTTCTTGTGGCAGGTCATACATTGGCGGTGGTAAGCCGCTTTCAGGTCAGGTACAGATACATCTTCACGCCTGCGGTCTTTTTCATGACAATTTCGGCAATTAAGTACTGGCCCCGTTGTATTATAATGGTGACAATTCGTACAGCCTGATGACATCCCGGACATTTCTGCATGTACCCTGTGAGAAAACACAACTCCTGCATAATTTTCAGACATTTCATCTATTACAACTGTCTGCGGCCCCTCTTGAGGAGAGTGATATACTGAGACCATACCGCCGCGTGGACAATTGAACAGTCCGGGATCATTTTTTGTGGGGTATTCTGATACATGGCATGATTTGCAGTTTAAAGCGGTGTTAACAATTTCCTGCTGATGCTCAGGCAAAAATCCGGCTGTATTGGGTTTTTGAACTTTAACTGCATAGTTTCCGGTTTTACTAACCGGAATTGAATCGTACAAGACTGTAATAATTATGAAGAAGCCCATAAGGAATAACGGAATAAGTATGTATAACATTTTCTTCATAGTTAAGACTTGTTCAACTTGTTGGCTGGTCTTTTCCACGGCTTATAACCGGAAAGAAAATTACAACAGCCCTGTAAATTAGCACAAGCAAAGCCATGCATCCTATTGTAACCGATATTTCCCCAAAAGAAGGTTTGTATATTGTTGTGTTATAAAACGGTGTATAGGCCTCAATAAAGCAATTAATGCGATTAAGTAGCACTCCGGCAATTACAAATGTTGAAGCGCCAAAAAGCCTCTCTTTTGAACCAATTGTTTTTTTGGAAAGGAACATTACAAAAGGAATGATAATCAATACTAACTCAGCAATAAACATCCAGGCAAGATTATCAAATACCAGTACATATTTGAATGTTTCACGGATAAACATATCCCCTATCTTGAATGCCAGGTATATTCCCAGTATTGGAGCAGCCATACTTCCCAGGTTTGAAAGTATTTTCATTTCCGGCTTCAAATTAAAGCTGCGTGATGCGATCAATGACTCGAAGATGATCATCGGGAACCCAACAGCAATTGCCGAGATCAAAAACAACAGCGGCAAAATAGGAGTCTGCCATAACGGGTGCATCTTCCCCCCGGCAATGACCATAAGCGTGCCAAGTGAAGATTGATGAAGTGTTGAAAGAACAACACCTGATATGATGAAAACGAACATAGTTTTTGCCAGGCCTTTGTCAAATATCCTTAAAAGAGAGTCTACCGGATTATTGAACTTTGCAAGGAACCCCGGCAACTTCACCCGGCCAATGAATCTTTCTGTAACTATAGGCAGGAATTCAATATAGAGAACTGTCATATAGATCATTACACAGATACCCACTTCAAACAGCGCCGAGTTTCCGTTCCACATTAATAGCGGATGCCATATATAGTAGAAACGGCCGATATCTATAAACACTGCAAAAGCCACAAAAGTATATCCCAACAAAGCAGTTAGCAAAGCTGGCCGGACAATGGCATGGAAATCCTCCCGGTGGAAAATATAAGCCAAAGCAGCAGATGTAAAGCCTCCTGCCGCCAAAGCAACACCGGCAGCAACATCAACACCTATCCACAAACCCCATGGTGTATTGTTATCAAGATTTGTAACTGCACCAAGTCCGCTGTAAAATCTTATTGCCAAAAAGACCATACCATTAACGGCAAGAAGCAAGAGCATCACAACTGCCGGCGAAAAAAAACGCTTTTTTATTGCTTCCGGTTTCATGATATATTCTCTTTCTTGTCAGCCTCTGTTTCAGCTGTATTTTCACCGGGCTCTGCTTTTCGCTTCTTATTCACCCACATCAAGGTTCCAAGCAGAGCAAAAAGAGCAACGGGAGGTACAAAGTAAGCAAAGATCCCATGCTGGATTGCTTCAGAAATTCCGGGTGCTGTATTAACACCAAGCGAAGGCATCTTAAGCTTATCAAAACTCTTACGTGCTATATACATCCACGATGTTCCGCCAATCTCACTCTCCCCGTAAATATGATCAACGTAAACGTTTCGCTTCCTCCTGATCCTGTCTTTGGCAATTCTAAGAACTTCAGTTCTTTTTCCAAACACTAATGCTTCATTAGGGCAAATTTCAACACAGGCAGGAAGTTCACCTTTTTTGCGCCGTTCACCGCAAAGATCACATTTCCATATATGAGGGTCAATAGCCTTATCATAATCATAAGTAGGTATCTGGAACTGACAGGCAACCATACAATACCTGCAGCCGATACATTTGTTATCATCCCAAATAACACTGCCGTCTTCCTGTTTTGTCAGCGCGCCAACAATACATGCAGAAACACAAGCAGGTTTTTCGCAATGCATACACTGTACTTTTACGTAAATTGGAAGCAAGGGATCTTTTTCGTTTTCGAATTCATTCACAACCGTAAGATTCTTACAGTCAGGGCGCCTGTACTGATTGAAAACTGCACTTTCGGAAAAGCTCTGCAGATCTTCTGTTGGCAATTCATGTGCTGTTCTGCAAGCCCATTCGCAATGTCGGCATCCTACACAAACATCAGTATCTACCAGAATGCCAAGGCGGTCTTCTGAAAGGGGTTTCTCAGCTGCTTTTACAGAAGCTGTTCCAATGGCACCTGCCGAGATACTTAATGCAGCAGTCTTTAAAAAATTTCGTCTGTTAAGGCTTTTCACGTGATCCTCTTACATTAATTATGATAATCAACATAACTTATCAGATCGTATTATCGCGTATTTCGATAATATATAAACAGCAGAACTAACTCAATTGTTCACCTGCAACAAAGTGTTTTCTTAACACTTCCTGAACAAAAAAATGAGTTTAAAGTAGTATTTCATACTTCTGGTAACTATTTGAAAATGAAATTATGGATGTAAGATGACTTGAATGCAAACTACCCAATAAACATAAAAAATGAAATGCAATTCTTCTTACATCGCACAAAAATCGTACTGATCGCGCCAGCAGGAATTAATATCTCCTGCATAAAACTGAAAAGTATCATACTGAGTGAATGATCCCCGATTTCAAATTAATTCAAATCCCCATAACTGCAAAATTTGTGAAAACTGGCTATATTTGAGTCCAATGTCTTCAGTCAAATACAAACAAAATAGAATTGAATTGGAAATTGTTATATCTTTAGAAGATAGATTTAAATATATTTGCAGAATTATTAATTAACAAATCTGGAGAGTATTAAATGATCGAAATTCTAAACAATGAGTTAGAGGCTAAAATATTTGAAGTTTTTGAAAGCAATAATGCAATAATGCTTGCGACAACAGGCACGGATTACTCGCCATGGATACTTGGCGCATATTACGCATCAGATGGGCTTGATATATACCTGCTTGTTGAAAAAGGCGGTAAGAGTTTTGCAAATATTACTGCAAACAAAAATGTTGCTTATTCAATTTCACAAAATGATGCAACTAAAGATTTTATTCAGGGAAAAGCTGTGGTGAATGTTCTTCCTGAAGAGGAAGAACAAAGAGTCCGTGAAATGCTTCTGAAGAAGATGCCTTGGTACCAAACCTTTGTGCCAATGATCCCTTTAAAAATTGAATCATCAAAGATATTTGTTACTTCGCTTCAGAACGGATGGTTCCCTGCAAAAGTTCTTGAAAACGTGAATTGAAACATAATTTCTGATTTGCTGTAGTATACCCCGCCAGTTTGCGGGGTTTTTGCTTTATCTGAAACAAAAATCCGGATTTTTTAAACCAGATTTTTGGTTATGATAACATAACCCTATGTAAAGTAGGAATATTGAAACAATTTCATAACATGATACAGGTCATTTGAGAGAGGGTTGCTATGTATTATGTTTGTATATGACTTTTGTCGTTCTAAAGGGAAATGGTTCTACAACAAATGTGAGGAAAATTAGGGTATTTTTAAAAAAATCAAATAAAACTATATTGTTTTAAGGCTTTCTTTGGCACAGTAATTGATATTAATAATATAACAAACTTAAATAATAATGTATAAGTATATTCTCAGGATCATGGCATTAACAGCAATACTTCTCATATTGCCGTCATGCACTAAGGAAGTTCCAAAGGAACTTCTCAACCAGAAACCGCAAACACAGCAGCAGAATCAGCAGCCAAACAATCAGCAGAACCAGATGCCGGATGATTCTATCCACAGAAATCTGAAGCAAGGTCAGGACCAGTCCACAGATACTCAGGGCGATACAAAGGCAGAAGAAATGATGAAAGCTGCAGATGATGCAGAGACAAAGTATCAGAAAAGTAAATCTGACGGAGACAAAAAGACTTACATTGATAAACAGTTATCAGCGGCCAATTACCTGATGTTTGAAGCAAACCTCTCGCCAAAAAAGAAATATAAACCCGCACTCCAGAGATATAATAAAGTGCTTGAGATAGACCCTAAGAATGCCGAGGCGATGGAAAACAAGAAACAAATAGAAGACATTTATCAATCAATGGGAATGCCAATTCCCAATTAAGTTCAATGGATAGTTTATATAATTTCTTAAATACACATACTTTCTACAGCCTTCTTGTAATAATCCTGATTGTCTGGGCAGGCATGTTTTCGTACGTTTATACTCTCAATAAGAAAGTAAAAACTCTCGATATTCAAAATGATTCTAAATAACTAAATAACTATGGGACCAATTCTTTTATATGCTGCATTTGCCTCTGCCCTTCTTTCTATGTTCATGTATTTCAGGGCAAACAGCAGTGCAGCAAACAGCGGAAAAATAATTAAGAATGCAAGGCTGCTTTTTCATGCCTCTGCCATTTTAACGATTTCTTCAGCAGCATTTTTAATGTACCTGATTATTACTCATCAGTTCCAATACACTTATGTGTGGAATTACAGCTCCAGCGATCTTCCGTGGAATTTGCTTATCGCGACATTTTATGCCGGCCAGGAAGGAAGCTTTCACCTGTGGGCATTGCTAATGGCTATTCTTGGAGTATTCCTGATGCCATACCTTGCCAGCCGCGATTCAGAAAGTGCCGTTGATCACGGTAAAAGCGATAGGTATGAACCGCTTGTAATGGGAACATTTGTTTTGTTACAGGCTTTCCTTTTATCTATTTTGATAATAAAGTCTCCTTATCTTTTTGTATGGGATTCGTTTCCAGCCGATGTTCAAATGGGCTTTATCCCCGAGCAGGGAAGAGGACTTAATCCACTATTGCAGAACTTCTGGATGACCATTCACCCGCCGATACTGTTTACTGGATTCACATCATTGTCCATCCCGTTTGCTTTCGCAATTGCTGCACTGATAAAGAACGATTACAGCCGCTGGATGAAGCTTGCTTTGCCATGGACTCTGTTTGCGGGAATGATACTCGGTCTGGGTATAATGCTTGGCGGTTACTGGGCTTATGGTGTTCTTGGATGGGGCGGATACTGGGCTTGGGATCCTGTCGAAAATTCATCTTTTGTCCCCTGGCTGCTTATAATTGGCGCAATTCATACAATGGTGGCAGAAGAAAGAATTGGCAAATACAAAAAAACAAGTTTGATCCTTTGCATACTCGCGTTTTCGGCAGTGCTTTATTCTACCTTCCTGACAAGAAGCGGAGTACTTGGCGATGCATCTGTTCATTCATTTGTCGATCCGGGACAGGAAGTTTATCTGTTCCTTGTAGTGTTTCTCGCAATCTTTGTAGGCGGTGGCCTTGGATTGTTGATATTCAGATTCAAAAGTCTTAGAACTGAGAAATCAGAAATACAAGTGAACCTCATGTCAAGAGAATCAGCTCTGTTTGTTGGTGCAATTACAATTTGCGCTACTGCACTGGTTATTGCAGTTGGCACAAGCTGGCCAATTATTTCAAAAGGCACAGTTGAAGCCGATTTTTATAACAGAATGAACCTCCCGCTTGCAATACTTATCGCAGCCATTAACGGAATTAGTATTTTACTTAGATGGAAACACTCTGACGAAAAGTCATTTTTTAAAAGTCTATACATGCCTCTTGGGTTTACCGCAGCCGTAACCATCATGCTTGTAATACTTGGAGTGAGAGATTTTCTGTTCGCAGTACTTGCAGCAGCATCATTCTTCTCTTTCTTTATAAATGCAGAGATCGCTTATACGATATTTAAAAAGAATAAAACCAAGGCCGGAGCTTATGTTGCCCATATGGGTCTGATGCTTTTGTTTCTTGGAGTTATCGGTTCTGCCAGGTATTCTCAGGAAGAGAACGTTTCACTTCCGCTTGGAGAACCAAAACAGGTTCTTGGCGGATACATCCTTACTTATAAAGGAGCAACTGAAATTCCGGGTGATCATGATAAATTCCATTTTAACGTAATAGTTCAAAAGGACGACCGTGCTTTCCTGCTGCAGCCCATAATGTATTACAGCGAATATTCCGAAGGGATAATGAAGAATCCGGACATTGCAAATCTTGTGACAAAAGATCTGTACCTCTCTCCTATGGCGCTGGAAGAGCCCAGCCAGTTCAGCCCGAATGAGATTCAATCGCTTAAAAAGGGAGAAGAAAAAGAGATAAACGGAACTAAGGTTAAGTTTATTGATTTCGACCGCTCGAAATTCAACCGTGATGATATGACTTCAGGCAAAATGAATATTATGGGGGCAGAACTTGAAGTAACTGTTGACGGCAAGACTGAAAAAGTTATTGCTGAACAGGAAATGCTCGAAAACAGTTCTAATCCGCTGCCCGTTAAAATGACCGGAAATGAAAAATATACAATTTATCTGACAAGGCTTTCTGTTGCAGGCGAATCATTTGTAGATATTGCTGTTGTTGATGATACTAAGCCTCCCACCCAGCAAGCACCTGAAACATTAGTACTTACCGCAAGTGTAAAGCCTTTTATAAACCTGGTATGGGGCGGAACTGTTGTTATGGTTCTTGGATTCTTCCTTGCTCTCACTGCAAGGTACAAAAGAATTAAGTCAGAAACCCGGAAGTTAACCGGCCTGAAAAGAACCAACCATAACGGTTCAAACGGACATAATGACAAAGGTAAACAAACTTCAAAGAAACATGAACTTATTGAGGACTAATGCTATTTAAAGAAAGTTGAGAAAGGGAGCCGTTTGGCTCCTTTTTTTTTACAATTAATTACACAGAAATTAAACTATTTGATTCAAATTCTGTCTAATTTTGTATAGAGGAAATCTTTCCTTTTAAACCAAAAAGTGACGCAATGAAAACAAAATTTTTTTTCATCGCGGCTTCTTTGGCACTAGCATCCATAATAGCAGCAGTCTTTCCTGATAGCACACGGAACTGTACTTTTGAGCTGAGTAAGGCATCTGAAAGTATAACTCCCGATGAAGAGCTGAGTCTTATTTACATGAGAGAAGAAGAAAAACTTGCTCTTGACTTTTATACCTTTATGCAGAGCAAATATGATCATAAAGTATTTAAGAATATCTCTCAGGCTGAGACGCGGCATGGCGGCTTTGTTAAAGAGCTGCTGGATAGATATTCTGTACCGGATCCCTCAAGCAGCAAGAGTGAAGGTGAATTCAATGATCCAAATCTGGCCGCACTATACAGTTCCTTAATAACAAAAGGCAGCTTATCGCTTAATGAAGCTTTGAAATGCGGCGCTGAGATCGAAGAGCTTGATATTTCAGATCTGGATAAAAGGCTGGAGCTGACAACTTCACGCGATATTAAAGAAACTTTCTTGGTTCTGAAAGAGGGTTCAACGAGGCATTTGCAGGCCTTTGTAAGAAATATTGAGGCCGCCGGTGAAAAATACACTCCCGTGTATCTTTCGCAAAATCAATTTGATGAAATTATCAAAAGTGAAGTGACCAAAAAATACCGATGCGGAAATTGTCCAAATGGTATTAACGGTAAGGGCTTTAACCAAGATGGTTCTGGTGACAAATGCAGAAGGCTGAATAAGTAAGAAAAATTCAATTTAAGTCACAAGCCGGACTTGACGTGGTTTTGTACTTTTTGATAATCACCACTTTTTAGCAGTCTTAGTTGGTTAATTATCTTTCATAGAACCATACTTTTGAATGAACAGCACATTGCATTCATAAAATAAGCAAACAGGGCACTCCCGTTTGAGATTACCCTGTTTTATGATTCAATTGATGTTACAGACTGCATTCGCCTGGCCCGTACTTCATGCAGGCCTTTGACGTATGCAAACTCAGTTCAATAACTAGTAATTTACTTCACCGTTTACATGCAGATCTTTGTTCACAAAATTACCCTGACCGTTCATAACAGACCCGTGACAAATATAGCATGAATTTCTATCCATGAATGCAAAATGCGGCTCAGTAAAAACACCGTTGATATTTGGTGTCGGATTACCCGTATTCGGATTGCCATGGCACGTACCGCATACAACGCTCCCCTGATTCGTCCAGACTCCAACTGCATTTACGTTACCTTCCTTAAAAGTACCATGGCAGTATGCATTAGAGCATGTTGCAGTGCTTCTGTCCCATGTCGGGTTCGGTCTTATTGGACCGCCTAAAGTATCATATGCCCTCGTTCCGAAAAATATCTCAGCAATTCCGTCAGGGTTATCTCCTATGTGGTTCGGATCATCAAATCCGTTTATATCTCTGTGACAATCCTCACAGCTCAGTGCAGCAGAATATCGAGGATAGCGGTGACTCATGTGCATTCCTACTCCTAGTGATGTCATTGAAGTATCGCCATTTAAAGCGCTGGGCGGATTTGAATGCTCGCTATTGCCGTGGCAAGTTCTGCAGTTTTCAGGTCCATTGCTGTTGGTATGGCAGCCTAAACAGCTTGAGCCTGAAGTACCGCCGGAATAATCACCGCCGTGGCAGGTTTTGCATTGATTCAGGTTCCATTTGGTAGAGGCAATATAAGAACCATGAAAGTTACTTGAGCTTGGATTAGCCCAGCCAACTCCATGTGTACGTATCTCTGGAGCAAGCAAAGCGTTATCATTAAGCTCACTGCAGCCCTGGTAAACAAGCGCAGAGGCCAGCAGTATGATAAATGATCCGTAAAACATTATTAGCTTTTTCATCTCTTTAGTATTTATTGACTGTAGTTATCTTTTGTTTTCTCCTGCTGAGCTGTGACAATATCCACAGAATCCGACTCCTGAAATACCATTTGGTTTTGCATTTGCATCGGTATGACAGCTGTAGCAGTTTGCACCCTCAGTGTTATGCCATATGCCCTTTTCATCTTTCATGAAACCGTAATCATGCGTTTTGGGGTTTGTACCTTTCACTCCGTCATTATCAAAATGGCATTTCACGCAAGCCGGGTCTCTTCCTTCAACATCATGACAAGACTGGCAGGATTCAATATCCTTCCGTGCAAGTTCACTATGCAGTCCGCCCCCGGTATTAACTCCAAAGGTGGTAAATCCGGCAACCTGGTGGCTCGTGGGCAAAAGACCTGTTACAAGCTCTCCTCCGCTCTGGTGACAGCTTACACAGAAATTCTGAGGTTCATGGCAGGTTTTGCATTCAAAGCTCTTTTGATTTGCATCAAGTCCATGAGTAAATCTGTAATTCAAATCGTGTGCTGTTGTTAATTTTTGTAATGCTGTACGGTCAGTTCTCACTGCCCCTTCCTTAGTATAATAAGGCGCATAAAAATTATCCTTAGTATTATTCCCTTTGAATCCTGAAGGTGAATGACACGCCTGGCAGAAATTATCGCTATGGCACATCATACAGTTATTCTTACCGTTAGTTACATCTGTGATCTTATGTTCATTCAAGAAATTAGGGCTCCTGTGATTTTGCGGAGTAAGATTCGTCAAGTTACTGTGACAGTTTTCGCAGTTATTTGAAGCCTTTTGAGTATTATGGCAGCTATAGCAGCTTTCCATATTAGGGAATCCTCCAACCAATGCTTCCTTCGAAAACTTTACGTTATCCAGTCCCTGGTGGCAATCTAAACACTGTTTCTTTTCGGTTTCAATATGCTTCTTATGCGAAAAGATAAGTTCGCTTTTGGTTGCCTTTAGCTTCTTATAAACTCCTTCGTAGTGGCACAAGTTGCATGTCTTCTGGTCATTTACATCATGGCATCCAGTACAGTTTGCTTTTTTCGGGTTAAGATTGTCCTTAGATGAAACAGAAGTCAAGGCCCCGGTATGGCAATCTTCGCATTTTGCGCCCGCATCTTTAACATGAAGCTTATGATCAAACTTGATGATCTTGCTGTTATCATATCTCTGTGCGGTATAAACGGATTTAGATTTACTATCCGGCAGCTTAGTATCCTTAACGAGATATGCCGTCGTGGTCAGGAACAGTATAACTCCGGAAAGAAGGTAAATATATATTTTAGTTATTTTCATAGCTCTTTCATTTATACTTCTTAAACAGCCAGTAGCTGAATCCTACAAGAAGCCTGGCATCGGATTTATAGATCCTGTTAATTAACATTTGTCCCTGCACGTCAACCGAAAAATACGGCAGCGGCCTGTAAGTAATTCCAAGCTGCCCGCTGAATGCATTAACTTTATCTACATCATAATCTCCAAGCTTATATCTGGAATAACTCACTGAAGTGCTGGCCGATAGTTTATCTTTATATACATCTTTCTGGCCATATGCGCTAACTCCGTCTGACTCTCCTGCATATCCCATGTATCTCGTAAAAGAGAGCCCGAAATTCGGATGAGTAAAACCTGCCTGAATTTTCAGCGAATTATTTTTTGTGTATTTGGTCGTTTGGTTTTTTTTATCATAAAGCACTACACCCACACGTCCATAAACGTTTATACCATTTTTGAGAGTGTAATCTACTCCGCCGCTTATCTCCTGGTTCTTATTATAAGCAAAAACCATAAAGATACTGTTATAAGTAAAATGCGGTTCTCTATATATATACTCAATAAAAGCCCTTAGGTCTTTATATACCGCAACTCTTGCGTTTGCTTCAGCGCGGTAAAGTTTCTTTTGACCAATATCATAATACACTCTCGCAAAGAAGTTGTGCTTGATCATATAGTTATAACTTACATCCAAACCAATCAGCTGCTCTGCGGGTCCGTCAAACGAAATAGTCCGTTCCACAAGGTTGTAAGCGCTATCTTCTCTTAAAGTTGTGTAAGATTCCGGTGTACGCTTCTTGTTTGAGTAACTCAGCGAAGCCATCAGGTCTTTTACACCGTAATATGAAAACTGAGCTCCGAAGTGATAATTCTTCTTGGGCTCAGGGTACTTTTCAAAGTCATAGTTCTGCATTGCAGGAAGGCCCCCATAGACTGCAAACTGGTATTCTTTAAATTTCCCTGCTTTTACTTTGAGGCTGAGTCCGTCAAGTGTGCCTTTACCGGTTCCGGCGAAGATCTGCTGTCTGCCTAGCTTTACATCCAGTACATCAAATAGGTTAGAGCCTTTTAAATACAAATTGTAGAATCTGTACGCAAAACCCCGACCGGACTTCTTGATCACATCTTCTTCAGTTTGTGCGAGGGTGTTAAAACTCCATTTATCTTTATTTACCTCAAGTAAATAATTCTGATATCCTCTTAAATGGGTTGTTTTGGCACCAGAAGTATTTGAGAGGCTGTCAATCCTTTGCCAGCCATAAAAATAATTATTAAACCTGAAATTTACTGTTTGCGATAGTGCCGAATAAGAAACAACTAGCAATACCACAGCCAGCAATAAATGTTTAGGTTTCATTTCTATCCGTATTTAGTAAATCATTTTAGGAACGTATTCTTTTATGGTTTTTTATGAACTATCTTTGCCCACATTTCCTCATAATTGAATCCTTTGAAGTTAGGACTCTCAGAATTATGGCATGTCGTACAGAATGCTTCTTTGTTATCATGGACTATCAAGCCATTCTCTTTTGCTTTTTCTTTATCTTTCATAATAGCCAGCTTCTTATATTCTGAACCGGGGCCATGACATGTTTCGCACTGTACGCCGTCTTCTTTGCTGAAAGAAGATTCAAATTCGCTTGGATCCATATCTTTTCCAAGCACATGACACTTCAGGCATGCAGGTGTTTCGGCTGCAGGAGTTGTGAATCCTTTATCTTTTGCGATCTTATCAGCTTCAGGTGTCTGCAATGTTTTGTATGCCTGTGAGTGTTTACTGTTCTGCCAGATATCCAGTTGCTTTCCCTGGCTATCTGATTTATGGCATGCACCTACGCAGGTGGTTGCGCCAACGTATTTAAATGCTCCTGCCTGTTTGACTTCGTCTCCGGGCTTAAAGCTCAAAGCGGCAAAGCCAATCAAAAT
>JAUQWT010000111.1 GCA_030835005.1 Ignavibacteria bacterium
TAACATAAACTCCGGTTTATTCCATTCAGCCAAAGTTCAAAAAGGATTCAGCATTTACTTCGGAATAAAAGGCAGCGCTGCATACATAAATGGCGATAACCCGCTTATAATGGATGCGAACAAGACATTCAGCATGATGCCCATGGCAGTACCGCAAATTCAGATCGGTTCGTTGTTCGGAACAGAAGTTTCAGCCAGATTTATGCCAACAATTTCGCTCGGGAAATACGGCTCATTCGAGACCTGGGGAATTGGGATAAAGCATGGATTCACCTCTCACTTAAAAAGCAGTCCAATAGATGGTGCAATAGGCTTTGCGTACAATAGCTTATCAATAAATGATTCAAAAGACGGCGAATTTGTAAAGGCTTCATCTTTTGCAATGAACCTTCAGTTCAGCAAATCCCTTAGTGTATTCACTTTCTATACCGGTGTACAATATGAAATGACAAGTGTGGATCTTAAACTGAATTATCAGTACTTAACTGCTTCGATGTCATACGAAAACGTAAACAAAGTTAAAGCAATTGTAGGTATGAACATTAAACTTGGCCCGGTAAACATAAACGGTGATTACAGTTTTGGCAAAACTAATTCAGTAAGTGCAGGATTTGGTTTCGGATTCTAAATTAGTAATATTCCCAATTAACCGGTCAGCTTTCAAA
Source organism: Ignavibacteria bacterium (assembly GCA_030835005.1). Lineage (GTDB taxonomy): Bacteria > Bacteroidota > Ignavibacteria > Tepidaquicellales > OLB5 > OLB5. The sequence continues at coordinate 666 of JAUQWT010000111.1, forward strand.
GCTTACCGGTTTTTTCTATTGTCATTGCAATCAAAAACTAAATTCGCTAAAATAACCCACACAGCATAAAAATGAAGAAAATAACTGTAATTTCGCTTTTTTGCTTACATTCCCTGGGCATTTGGGGCCAAACCTGGGAAGAACAGTCACCCCCGGTTGGCACTCCTGAACTTTATTCAGTATTTGCATTCAGCCGAGATATTGCCTGGGTAAGCGGAGCACAAGGAACAGTATTGTGCACCTCCACGGGGGGTCTAACTTGGGTACCAAGGGCCAGCGCATTATTTCTGAGCACGACAGTATACGGGATCTTTGCTACGAGCCAGGATACTGCATACTGTGTTTGTACTATTTCCGGTTCAGGCAAAGTTTTTAAAACAACTAACGCGGGGATAACGTGGATCCAAAAATTCACAAGACCAAGTACGACCCTGAAAGATATTGAATTTGTGAATAATCAAACCGGTTATATATATGGCAACCCAACTGGCGGAAAATGGTTTATTATGAGGACAACTAATGCCGCTTCAACCTGGGATAGCATTAATGTTACCCGTCCTGCTTCTTTTGATGTAGATGATCTTGCATGGCCAAATGCACTTCATGTAAAACAGATTAGTGTTGGAGGTCCTATCATAATCTGGTTTGGCACTAATGCAGCTGCAATCATGCGAAGTACAAACTCAGGGGCGTTCTGGACAACAAATTCTACTCAGAGCAGTAATGTTTATGCTATTACTTTCATAAATGATCAGCTTGGATTTGCAGGGGGACAGATACCTTATAAAACTGTCAATGGAGGCGTAAATTGGATCGTTCAGGGAGCTTATCCTAATTCCGGGGACTTCTTTTCGTTTGTAAATTCTTCCGGTTACATATTTTACTCAAGCGGCGATAAGATCTGTGTTTCAACCAATAGCGGCACAAGTTTTGCTGTTCAGTATTCTCAGCCGAACCAGGAGTTTTACAGCCATTTGAGCTTTGTAACCGTTTCAAATGATCAACCCGTTTCAACTTTAACTGGCTGGGGTGTTACTGATAATGGCAGTATTTCTCATTATACAGCGTCAATCGGAATTACTCCTATAGGGACAATTATTCCCAAGGATTTTTCTCTCAGGCAGAATTATCCAAATCCTTTTAATCCGGTTACTTATATTGTTTTTGATCTTCCCAAAAGAGGATACCTGAGCCTTAAAGTTTATGACGTTAAAGGCAAACTTGTGAGAACACTTTTTTCGGGTGAGCTTAATGCCGGTTCATACAAAGCTGATTTTGATGCTTCAGAATTTCCAAGCGCTGCATTTTTTTACAGGCTTGAAACAGATAGTTATTCCGAAAGCAGGAAAATGATATTGATAAAGTAGGTTTCAATCTAAATCATCTGCATTGAATAAAACCCTTAAATTAGATATTTTTGTATAATTTGTAAAAAAAGCTAGCGTAGCTCAGTTGGTAGAGCAGCGCATTCGTAATGCGCAGGCCACCGGTTCGACCCCGGTCGCTAGCTCTTTAAATATTCATGTTTGGTTCAGGAACGCTTATTCCTGAACCGTTTTTTTATGATTTAAACCGGCCAAAGGAAAAAGTGGATCAAATTCAAGCCACAGCAGTAACAATAGATAAAAAGAAATATTACTTTCTCGCTGCAATTTTAATAGCAGCTATTGCAGGGTTGATCTCTCAATATTATTCCTATCTTTACGATTTCAATTATGCATACAGAGATGCAATTTACAGGATGGAAGCTGCAAGGAGATTCTTTGATTCAAATAATCCCGGTATTTATAACCAGCTTGGGTCAGTCTGGCTGCCAATTCCGAATCTGATATTAATGCCTTTTGCATATTTTGACTATCTCTGGAAAACGGGACTTGCGGCAAGCATTGTAAATTTACCTTTATTTGTAATGAGCTCTGCTGTTATATTTCTATCTGTAAAAAGATTGACCCGAAATGTGATTGCAACATGGTTTGGTTTTTTGATCTTTGTTTTCAATTGCAACATCCTCTACTATCAGACTACTGCAATGACTGAGCAATTTTACCTTACTTTTTTGATCTGCAGTTTTTATTTGCTGCTGATTTGGTCAATTGAGAGTAAAACAAAATACCTAATTTACTCATCAGTATTTATTTCTCTAGGAATCGGTACACGTTATGATGCTTGGCCGGTGGCAATAGTTTCAATGACTCTCGTCTTTCTTATCTGCATTTTGGAAAAGAACAAACCATGGAAGAACTTATTACTTTTTAGCCTGATCCCGCTATCGACAATATCAGCCTGGTTACTATACAATTGGATTCGTTTTGGTGATCCCCTGGAATTTTCGAGGGGTGAATTCTCTACATTACACCAGCTTAAATATTACGAAGAAGCCGGAAGGTTACTCACAAAGAACAACTTCTTGCTTTCTGCAAAAGTGTATCTCAGTTCAATTTTATCATACTCAGGAAGTTTTCTGACATTGTTTGCTTTTATTGGGCTGGTAATGTACATGCTTAAGAATAAATTTTCAGCCAGATCGCTGCCCGTATATGTTCTTTGGGTAGCTCTGCCAACAACGCTAATCTTGCTTTACAAAGGACAGTTGATAATTGAAACCCCTTATTCTGAGCCTGCGGGTTACTTTAACAGCCGGTACGGTTTGTATCTATTTCCTGCAATTGCAGTTTTTTCAGGAATTGCTGCTTCGTACCTTCTAAGTTCTTTTAGAAAGAGTTTTGTTTTGTTACTGCTTGTGTATGTTTTTGTAATTCAACAAATGGTTTTTTATGATGAATTTCCGGATAATATTCCTGCCCTTGCTGAAGGAGAATTTTCCAACAGCAAAACCAGCGAAAATCTATCGAAATACCTGAAGGAAAATTATAATGGAGGTAAAATTCTTTACGATAATGTTATATTTGCACTGCATCCGTGGACGGGTATAGATTTGTCCGAGAGGATCAATTTTTATACTTTTGAACTGGGTGAAAAAGCGGTCATGGATCCCGCCAAATATGTTAATTGGGTTTTGTTCTATAAGAATGCACCAAATGATAAGATCTACGAATCACTGAAGAATAATCCCGCATTTCTGAGGGATTTCGAATTGAAATTTGCTGAAAACGGTGTTGAAGCATATTCTAAAAAATAAGTTATTCAATTAACAGTTATCATATGAAACATTCAATAATTATTATAATTGCACTAGTTATGATTTCATTAACATCAGAAGCGCAAGATGCGAATAAACAACTGTGGGATCTTTTTTCAACTTATGATGAGTATAATCTCCGCTCTTACCCCGAAGGAGCTACTTATGAAGGTGATCATCGATTCGATGACCAGCTCTCTGATCAATCAGACAAAGCAACAATTGAAAGCTACGATCAAACACGTGCATTCCGGAAAGATCTCTTGAGTATTGATTATAATTCCTTATCAACAGAGAACAAGCTTAATTATGACTTATTCAAGAGAAGTCTTGACCTAAGCCTTGAGGGTGAGAAATTCCACTGGCATTATACTCCAATTGGACAACAAGGCGGCATTCATATTGGTTTCCCGCAAATCGTCAACTATCAGCCGCACACGACATATGAAGAATTTCAGAAGTATTTAAAAAGGCTGCGTGGTTTTCAGAAGCAAGTTGACGATGTTATTGATAATATGAAAAAAGGAATGGCACTTGGCTTAATGCCTCCCTCATTTATCATAGAGCAAACCCTCCCTCAAATGGAAAGCATAATGAATGTTAAACCCGAAGAGTCTGTTTTCTATTCAATATTTAAGAAAGAAAACAAATTAAGCGTTGAAGAAAAAGAAAAAGTTTCTGCAGAACTTAAGGAATTGATCGAAAATAGTGTCAATCCCGCATACAAAAAACTCCATGAATTTGTAAAGATCGAATACCTCCCGAAATGCAGGAAAGAAGCAGGAATTTGGTCGCTCCCGGATGGTAAAGAAAGGTATGAAAACTCCGTAAAATACTACACTACACTTGATTCAACAGCTGATGAGATCCACACGATCGGGATGAACGAGGTTGCACGAATACGCGGTGAAATGGAAAAACTGAAAGATAGTATTGGTTTCAAAGGCAGCCTTGATGAATTCAATACTTTTCTGAAAACGGACGAACAGTTTTATTATAAAGATAAGAACGATCTGCTGAATGGTTTCAGGGCTATTCTGAAAAGAATGGACTCTAAATTGCCTGAACTATTCAGTCATTTGCCTGAAGTAGGTTATGACCTGTTCGAAATGGAAGAATTCCGCGCAAAATCTGCTCCTGCCGCATATTACTATTCTGCTCCGGAAGACAGGTCACGCCCCGGATATTTTTATGTTAATACTTACAATCTTAAGGCCAGGCCTATTTATACAATGACAGCGCTTGCATTGCACGAAGCTGTTCCTGGCCACCATTTGCAGATATCATTGGCTCAGGAACTAAAAGGACTGCCTAAATTCCGAAGAGATTATTCTGTAACAGCTTTTGTAGAAGGCTGGGGACTGTATGCAGAACATCTTGGATATGAAACCGGTATGTATGATGACATCTACCAAAAATATGGCGCACTTACTTTTGAGATGTGGCGTGCATGCCGGCTTGTTGTTGATACAGGCATTCATGAAAAAATGTGGACGCGTGAAGAGGCATATGAGTTTATGAAGAAAAATACGCCTAACTCGGAACAGGATATTCAGTCAGAAATTGACAGGTATATTTCCTGGCCGGGGCAGGCTCTTGCCTACAAAATGGGTGAATTGAAAATGAAAGAACTAAGGAAACTTGCCGAATCAAAGCTTGGAGAGAAGTTTGATGTAAAGGAATTTCATGATGTATTGCTGAAAAACGGAGCCATCCCTTTGATCCTTCTTGAGAAGAATATTATCGAATGGATCAGATCGAAACAAAGCTAAGGCACAACAATCCGGACTATGGTGTCTGAAATTTCTCTTTTAACAACATTCTTTCTTCAGGGTTAGTTATTACGATTATTTTGCTGTTTCTTGAGATAGTATGATCACTTTGGGGATTGTAAGTCCATTCTTCTTCATAAACCACTGCAAGTAAAAGAGTATTAGGAAACTTGTGCAATTCAAGATCTGCGATCTTGCTTCCTTCATGATTTTCATTCAGAGTTATTTCTTCAACACGCAGATTCTTCTCTTTATCAGAAAGCAGCCTGTCAAGAAAGCCTATCACAACCGGCCTGATCATTTCAGAAGCCATTCTCATACCGGCAATAAAGTTTTCTGTTATAACACTATCGGCTCCGGCTTTTTTCATTTTCTGCTGGTTTGCGGCTTCAAGGCATCGTGCAACTACTTTTATAGATGGATTGATGTATTTTGCTGTCAGACTGATAACAAGGTTCTGATTATCATCTCCTGTTGCAGCAAAAATCCCTTTTGCTGTTTTTATCCCTGCCTTTTCGAGCACTTCTTCAATGTCTGCATCCCCTGTTAATGTAATGACTTTAGGATACTTCTCTGAGACTATCTGAATGATCTCTTCATCTTTATCAATTACAACACAGGTCCTGTCTGTTGAATACAATTCATTTAATATTACTGAACCAACCCTGCCTGCACCGCAAATGATATAATGATTCTCGAGTTTGTTTATCATTTTTTTCATCCTTCTCTTCTTGAATGTTTCCTTTAGCTGCCCTTCAACAATTATTGCTGTAAATGTTGAAATTATATAAGTTGCTGTTCCAATTCCTGTAAAGGCTATCAATATAGTAAATAATCTGCCTGTGGAGTTATTGGTAAGATCTATAATTTCACCGTAGCCAATTGTAAGAATAGTAATGACTGTCATGTACAGGCAATCAAGTAACGAATATTGACCGCCGCCTATATACCAATATCCCGTTGTTCCTGAAACGAGAATAAAAGCCAGCAATATAAAAGGGATACTGAATTTTCTGAGTAATTCTGATGCCATCTTAACACAAATTTAACAAAACGCGCTTATATAAACACTGATATTAATGTTTAAAATGATTATTTTTGTCTTTCTAAAACCAATGCATACACTTTTCCTTCTCAGGCACGCAAAATCCAGCTGGGATAACGCTATTCTGGATGATATTGATAGGCCTCTTAATAAAAGAGGCAAGGGTGATGCGCCTCTTATGGGCAGGTTTCTTACAGAAAAAGGTGATATCCCTGAACTTATAATATCCAGCACAGCAAAAAGAGCGCTCAGCACTGCAAAAAGAGTTGCAAATGAGATCGGATACAAAAGCAGCAAGATCAAAAAAAATGAAAAGCTCTATATGGCAGATACAGAAGATTTCAGGAATGTAATTGAGGAGATTGATGATAACATTCGCAAGCTCATGCTGGTAAGTCATAATAACGGGATAACAGATTTTGCCAATTTTATTAGCAATAGTGATATCGGGAACATCCCAACCTGCGGAATTGTAAAAATTGAATTTACATTAACAAGATGGAAAGATATAACGCATACGAAAGGCAGGCTGATCTATTTTGAATTTCCAAAGAACATCTTAAGACATAGCTGAAATAATATTATATGGAATCAAAGTTTTTTAACAGAGAGTTAAGCTGGCTTTCATTTAACCACAGGGTTTTGCAGGAAGCAAAAGACCCTACTGTTCCTGTATATGACAGGATCAGATTCCTTGCGATTTTTTCTAACAACCTGGATGAATTCTTCCGTGTTCGTGTTGCGTCACTTCGCGCTCTTGAAGTTCTCAAGAAGAAATCACAGAAAGAACTGAAGTTTGATGTCACCAAGCTTCTGGATAAAATATATAAGAATGTTGTAAAACTGCAGGAGGAATATGGCAATATTTATCTGAATGATATTCGTCCTGAGCTTGAAAAAAATGACATTTTTATTGTTGATCATACTCAGTTAACTCCGGGGCAAAAGGAATTTGTATCAGAAATCTTCAACGAACAGGTAGTTCCGCATATCATGCCAATGATAGTTGCCATGAAAAAGATAACTCCATTTTTAAGAAACCAGAGGCTTTACCTCGCTGTTAAACTATCTGAAAAGCACACTGTAAATGTGTTAAAGCCCGGCAAAAGGAAGAGATACAAGTATGCAATTGTAGAAATACCGACAAATCATATAAACAGGTTTATTCTGCTTCCGAAAATCGGCAACAATAATTACATAATTTTTCTGGATGATATCATCAGGCTTTTCCTGCCCCAGATATTCTATGGATATAATATTCATGAGGCATATTCAGTGAAACTGACCCGCGATGCAGAACTTTATATCGAAGATGAGTTTACGGGGAATTTGCTGGAGAAGATCAAGAAAAGCCTTGCAAAGCGCTCAAGCGGAGCACCCAGCAGATTCTTGTACGATAAGAGCATGCCGGTACCATTTTTGAATTATCTTAAAGAAGCATTGCTTTTGAGCGATGAAGATGTTTATCCGGGTGCTAAATATCATAATTTCAGTGATTTTTTTAGTTTCCCTAACCCGGGCGTAAAATCTCTTACTTATCCAGAACGAAAACCTTTGAAGAGCAAAGAGCTGGATTCATACCCTTCTATCTTTTCCGCCGCAAAAAAGAATGACTACCTGCTTTACTTTCCGTATCAATCTTATGAATATGTCGTCAACGCTATTGAAGAAGCAGCAAAAGATCCTAAAGTAAGCTCTATTAGAATTACTCAATACAGAGTTGCCAAAGAATCGAAGATTGTGAACTCGCTCATCAAAGCTGCTCACCGTGGAAAAGAAGTTACAGCATTTGTTGAAATTAAGGCCAGGTTTGATGAGGAAATCAATATCAAAAGCGCTGAAGAGATGCAAAAAGCAGGGGTTAAAGTGTTGTACAGTTTGCCGGGGCTGAAAGTTCATTCTAAAATGGCATTAATTACCAGAATGGAATCCGGTAATCCTAAGAACTATGCATATCTTTCTACAGGCAATTTTAACGAAAAAACAGCGAGACTATATACAGACTATGGTTTCTTTACAGCAAATGAAGATTTGACTTATGAGGCTGAAAGGGTTTTTGAGTACCTTGAAGGAAAAAAAACAGGATATGAATTCAAGCACTTACTTGTAGCTCAGTTTGGAATGCGGCAGGGATTTCAGGGACTAATTGAGAACGAGATCGAAAATGCAAGAAAAGGAATTGACGCTAAAATAACGATTAAGGTAAACAGCCTTGAAGACGAAAGAATAATCAAAAAATTGTATGAAGCCAGTTCAGCCGGTGTTAAGATCAAGATGATCGTTCGGGGTATTTGCTGTTTAATCCCGGGAGTGAAGGAAATGAGTGAAAATATTTCCGGCATAAGCATTGTTGATAAGTTCCTTGAGCATGACCGGGTCTACATATTTCACAACGCAGGTGATGAAAAGCTATTTCTTTCATCAGCAGACTGGATGAAAAGGAATCTGAGCCGCAGGATCGAACTTGCGTTCCCTATTTACGATCCGAAACTTAAGAAACTTGTAAAAGATATTCTAGAGATCAAGTTTCGGGACAATGTGAAAGCCCGCTTGATAGATGAAAAACAAACCAACCAATACGTCCGGAATGACGGAACTGAATTTGTTCGCTCACAGGATGAAATATATGATTTTTTGAAGATTTTGAACAAATAAAAGCGGATCAGGCCCTTTATCTTAAATTTCATAAGTTTAGGAACAATTTATTTTTCGGCAGAGTATAACTCTTAACGAAAGGAGGATTATAAAATGAACGACAATATAATTCTCATTAATAATGATGGTTATGGTGCTCCAGAACTGAAAAAACTGGCACAAGGCTTTACAATGAAAGGTTTCATTGTTGCAGTAACTATCCACATTGCCCTGGTTGCTTCATATATGATTTTTGCATATTTGAATGAAGCAAAAGCTAAAGAAATTCCCAAGAATCCCCGGGAAGTTATAAGGGTTGTTGAAATTGAAACTCCTCCTTCCATAGACGAAAATGAAATACCACCTGTTAAGCAGGATGAAATAGTGCAAAAAGTCAAAGACTTATCTTCTTTACAGCCTTTGCCGGTAAGGAAAGATATTGCAGATGATGTTGTGCTGAAAACACAGGATCAGCTTGATAATATTACAGGAACTGTTTCAAGAGATGGCGATAGTATAGTCATTGCAAATATAACCGACATAAAGATTGACAATAACGTAATTGCAGATAAGATCGATAACACCACTGAGGTTCCTGTTAAAGATGTTTACACTTTGAGTGAAGTTGATGTTATCCCTGAGTGCATCAACTTACCTCAGGTAAAGGCTATGATGACCTATCCAGCACTTGCACAGGAAATAGGCCTGGAGGGCAAAGTAACAGTAAAAGTACTTGTCGGGGCCGATGGAAATGTTGTAAAAATAGGTTCACTTTCCGGACCGGATCTGTTCTATGATGAAGTTAAAGATAAAGCAATGAATCTTAATTTCACTCCCGGCTTGCAGAGCAATAAGCCTGTAAAAGTATGGGTAACAGTTCCATTCAGTTTCAAATTGAAATAACAGAAATCATTTTCTGTTAAGTTATTATAAAACAATATATTGCCATTTTTCTTTATCCCCTTGTTACGTTAATTACTTTTGTATATTTTATGCATAATTTGATTAGTTGAAAAATTCTAACTTATGAGCTGAATTTACATCTAATGAAGATTCCTACTTTGCAGAAAGACCGATTTAGGGACCTAATCGAAGGCCTCAACATAATCACTTATGAATTCGATCTGAGAGATCATAGGTTTGTATATGTTAGCAGAATGGCTGAATCAATACTCGGATATCCGTTTGAATCCTGGTTTACTGTTGGTTTCTGGTTTGAACATCTCCATCCGGAAGACAGAATGTGGGCATCGGAATTCAGCAAATACCATACAAAACTGAACAAGGGCCATGAATTTGAATACAGAATGATAGCCGTGGACGGTTCGATAAAGTGGTTCAAAGATATTACTACTGTAAACATAGTAAACGGCAAAGCTGATTCACTGCAGGGTGTACTGATAGATATGACAGAAAGAAAGCAAACCGAACAGGAGCTTATTGAGAATAAAGAAATGTATAAAACACTTGTTGAGCAGCAATCCGAAATGATAACTAGGTGGAAACCGGATGGTACATTTACATACGTGAATGATGTCTATTGCAGATTCTTTGAAAAAGACAAAAATGAACTGATCGGAAAAACTCATATTCCCCAGATGCCTCCTGAAGATCTTGATAGGTTTGCTGATTTTTTTAAGAAGCTGACAAAAGAAAGGCCTGTTGGGAACTTTGTTCACAGAGTGATAATGCCGGGAGGTGAAACCAGATGGCTTAAATGGACTGATAAAGCAATACTGAATGATTCCGGTGAGATAGTTGAATATCAAACTGTTGGACGTGATATAACAGTTCAAAAAGAGGCTGAAATTGCGTTAAGAGATAGTGAACAACAATTACAGCTGATCTTTGATAATGCACCGATCGGAATGGCCTTAACAGATTTCAGAAATAATTATATAAAGGTTAACAAAGCATATTGTGAAATTGTCGGATATACGAAAGACGAACTATTTAATATGACTTTTGAAGATATTTCTCATCCTGATGACAGGAAACTTGATTATGAAGTTCTTGAAAGAGCAAAACAGGGAGAGGTAACTAATTTCCATTTCGAGAAAAGATATATTCACAAAAACGGCAAGACGATATACGCAGAACTTCATCTCAATGTCTTAAAAGATGTTTCCGGGAATCCTTATCAGGTAATAGCACAGGTTGTGGATATAACCGAAAGAAAAGAATCAGAGCATATCTTGAAGCAAACTCAGGCAAGGCTTTCTGCAGTCCTCAATAATCTGCCTATTGTAACTATTTATGAATACGGTGAAGATACAAACTTTGTTTCTGAAAACATCCTTGACATATTAGGTTATTCAGCTGATGAATTCATGAATAATAAAGACCTTTTCAGCAATTTGATGCTGGAAGAAGACATTCTGAAGTATGACCGCAAAGTAAACGAGTGGAAAAGTAATGGTTCTGCAGGAGTACTGAACAATGAGATCAGGGTAAGAAACAGAAAGAACGAAATTGTCTGGCTGGAAGACCATATGTTTGAGGTAAAACCTGAAAACGGGAAATCCTATTTTTCAGGGATAATGATAGATATAACAGAGCAGAAAAAAACTAAACAGAAGATCCACGATACTGAAACAAAGTTTGCAGCCATTTTGAAGAACCTGCCTAAAGTAGTTGTTTACCAGTCAGGTGACGGGAGGGATTTTGTTTCCGAAAATATAGCTGAGATGATAGGTTATTTGCCTTCAGATATTATTGGAGAAAAATATTTCTTTGGCAAGATCATGCATCCCGATGACCTCCTGGTTGTAAAGAATTCCCTGAAAGACTGGCATAAGATAAATGAAGAAGGTATCCTCATTATGGAATTCCGCCTTAGAAAGAAAACCGGAGAGTATATTTGGATCGAAGATCATATGTTCAAAGCAAAAGCAGATGACGGGCAGGAATATTTATCAGGTGTATTAATTGATGTTACTGAAAGGAAACTTTACGAACAGCGGATCAGCCAGTCATTGAAGGAAAAAGAATTGCTGCTGAAAGAAATTCACCATAGGGTTAAAAATAACCTGCAGGTAGTATCAAGTTTGCTTAAACTGCAATCAGGTTATGTAAGTGACACTCAGACTCTTGATATCCTGACCGATAGCCAGAATCGCGTTAAATCCATGGCCCTTGTTCATCAGAAACTGTATCAGTCCAAGGATTATTCACAGATCGATTTTTCCGAATATCTCAAGCAGTTATCCAGTCACTTATTAAATTCATTCAGATCAACTTCTGATGATGTTGAATTGCGAATCAGCTCAGATAATGTATTCTTAAGTATTGATCAGGCAATTCCCTGCGGACTGATAATCAACGAATTGATTTCAAATTCTCTCAAATATGCTTTTCCCGTTGGCAGAAAAGGGATAATAAATGTTGGAGTAGATTCACTGAACAATAACGATTACCATATTACTGTGCAGGATAATGGAATAGGTTTCCCGAAAGATTTAAATTACAAAGATACAAAGTCTCTTGGTCTGCAGCTTGTTAACACTTTAGTAGGGCAGATAGACGGTACTATCTCAATGGAAAATCACGTTGGCACTTCATTTAAGATAATGTTTTCATCCAGAGATTTATCAAAACTAAACTGATTCCTTACCTGAGATTCTATCATAAAACCTGATGAATTCTGACTTTATTTCATCTCTTACCCGCCGGTAAACACACAGTATCTCTTCATCAGTTCCCTTTGCATCTGCAGGGTCATCAAATCCGATGTGCAGACGGTTTTTCACATCTCCTGAAAACACAGGACAAACTTCCTTTGCATTATCGCACACAGTTATCACAAAATCAAACGAATTTCCGGTGAATTCATTGATATTTTGAGGGAATTGGCCAGAAATATCAATTCCGATCTCTTTCATTACTTCAATTGCGTATGGATTTACACGCTTTTCCGGCCGGGTGCCGGCAGAATATACTTTAAGGCCGCCATCAAGACTTTTAAGAATTCCTTCAGCCATTTGGCTTCGGCATGAATTGCCGGTACATAATATCAGGATTCTGAAATTCATACAGATTTAGTTATATTGAAACCTAATATGATTTGAATTTGTTAACTTTTCAAACCAAGTATCAGTGACTAAAGCACTAATAATCATTTTATTCATAATCTTATCCATCCTTGTTGGAGGCTGTTCGGATACTGAAGCGGTATCAAAAGAAGATTATTCTTTTGATTCCACCAAGGCTAATAGTGATAAGAAATCGGATCTTTCCTCAATTGAAGAAACTATTTATGGACTGGATTATGATTCTGTTATAAATAAATATTCCGGAATTCTGCCTGATAATACTTCCATCACGAAGTTCAAGTATTTTGTGATAATCTCTGATCTTGATGAGCAATTAACATACACCCTGATTGATAATGACATAAGAAATACGGTCAGCTCAATGGAGGAAAATTTTGTGTCAAAAACTCCGGTTGATGCTACTCCGATCTTCTTGTTTGCGAATTTTGAGAAATATAAAGAATTTGTGCTGAAAAATTTTGAAATTGAAGAAAGCGATATTTCTCCATATGGATTTTTCAAAATATCAAAAAACGCGATTGTAGTAAGATATGTAAGCTGGAAAGGGAGCATATCTCACGAAGTAACACATAAATTCACAAGAAGAGATTTCCCTGATATGCCGTCATGGTTTGATGAAGGATTTGCCTCGTTAAACGAGAAGTCAACTTTCAAAAACGGAGTACTAATTGGTGACTTCAGCTTCAGAATTATACCATTAAGAAGAGCAATAAAAGAAAACACATATACGGGTTTAGAAAATCTGATGGAGACCGATGATGATGAAATGTATGGGAAAAGAACTTCATTTTACTATGCACAATCACGTTACCTGTTGATGTTCCTGCAGCAGCAGGGCTTATTAACAGACTATTACAAACAGTTCAGGGATAGTTATAACACCGATAAATCAGGTATCAGCCAGCTTGAAAAAATAACCGGCAGGCCGATAAGCCAGTTGGATAAGGAATTACTTGAATTCATCAAAAGTTTTGATGATGTAAAATAATTTATCCGGCAATTTCATCTGCTGCTTCTTCACCTGTAATTATGGCTCCTTCCATAAATCCCTGCCAGTCTGCAAGATGCTCACCTGCAAAATATGTGCTTAAGAACTTCTTCTTCAAAACCGGCATAATTGTGAACCATTGACCTTTTCCATACAATGCATAAGCTCCTTTTGTATTCTCATCTGCTCCCCAGTAGTAATTTACCTGATTCACGATCTTATCTTTTATATCTCCAAAAGCCGGCTTTAATGAATCTGAGACCATATTCTTTTTGAACTCATCATTTTGTCTGCTTATAACATCTGCTTTATCACCAATTGTGTAAGAAATAAGTGCGCCTTTTTTCCCTGGCTGATTTTTGGTTGCATGATAGAAATAGTGCCCGTAAACATCTGTTACCATATCAAATGCCTCCTCATTCCAGAATCTTTCATTGAACAAAAGTGCGTGTTTGCTGATTCTTGCATACTGAAGAGAATTAACAGCATCAATCTTTTCTTCAGGCAGCCCCGGTTTCCAGTTAATCTTGCTAAGAGCATAAGTTGGTACGGTGCATATAAGATTGTCACCCGAAAATGTCATTCCGTTATCACACTTAACAGTTACTGTTCCATCAAGCTGCTGAACTTCTACAACCTTATGTTTTAGAAGGATGCTGTTCATCCCTATCTTTTCAGCAAACTTATCGGATAGACGGCTGTTCCCGCCTTTGATCTTAAAGTCCATTTCATTCCTTTCGCTTGATTCAGCATACTCTGCTAAAGCCGCATAAGCCGAAACATGCCTGATACTTTCGCCAAAATCTGTGCTGTCGAGCAATTCTCTGATCTGCAGGTCACGTTCACTGATTCCCTTATTTGTGAGAAACCTCCACCAGTCCATTTTATCCAGCTTCTGTTTATCTTCAAGAGTATAATTACCATAGTCTCCAATTATCTTTGCAAATTTAGTTTTCCATTCGTTTGAGTAATCCCAACCGCCTTTTGGATAATATTGTCCGGCAAATGTTAAGTGAGAGTCAAACTGGTTATTCATCAGCTCAAGCCCGAAATCCTTACATAAGGCGATCATTCTCTCATGCGATGCGCCTACCCACTCTGCACCAAGCTCAATCACAAGATCTTCGTCTTTATCCAGCAAATGAGAAAATACCCTTCCTCCTATTCTGTTTCTGCTTTCCAGAAGAGTAACTTCACAGCCCTTTTGCTTCAGGCGGTAAGCAGCTGCAAGACCGGCAAAACCTGCACCAATAATAATGACTTTGGGTTTGCCGATGGTGTTAATATTAATAGCACCGGGTAATATCAGCGATCCTGCTGCAAGAAGTGCTGTAGATTTGATAAAATCCCTGCGAGATGACATATATTATATGATTTAATTAATTAACCGCGTTTAGTATAAAATATGAAATTAAGGCAAGATACATTCCCGCAAGAATATACAGGCTGTATCTATCAAGCTTTTGAGACTGCATCTCTTTCCCATTTTTCATGTAATTCAGTGAAATGGTTGAAACCAGGATACATAAGAAAATGAAAATGAACGAAATATCATGCAGAATATCAACAAGGGTCAAGCTCTCATTCTGGGGTAAAGATGAAGTAATTACATACTGGCTCGCAATAGCAGCAAAAATTGCACCAACCGAGAGGCCAAACCTCGGATCAAGATCCATCGGATTTATGAAAAATGTCAAAAGTGATATGAGGACTGATATAAAAAGACCCACAAATAATTTAAAGAATAGCCCTTTGCCTTCCCTTTCAAGTGTGAAATATATTACTGCTCTTGAATATGCCGAATATTCGTTCAGTGGTATGTTCGGATCACCGTAATTAGTTTCATATACATGATCAAGTACTTTAATTCCAAAATCCTTAATTACCCACCCGTCAACATGAACATTTTTATCAATTTTACTGGCAATCGTATCCGGAACCAGAACAAGCTTTGAATTATCTTTGTCATAATCTTCAATATAGATCTCTATCAGCTGTCTATCAAATGGAAAATGGGAAACATCCCACTCTTCTTTTATCGTGCTGTTAATCCTTACAGTTTGATAAAGATTTTTTCCTCTTTTTTCTTTGGTTTCACCGGATTTGTTATATTCAGTGGCGTTTATTACTTCAAGGTATTCAAGCATATCGATACTATCTCTTGTTACATTATACCAGAGATAGAAATCAATATCAAGCTTACACCCGGGAAAATCCAGATCATATATCGAAAAAATATAAGCGCCAATCCTTACTGTATCCGCGGGCCCAGAGGATTCTTTTTCATTAACTTCAGCACTTTTTTTATCCTCTTTCAGTTCTAAGTTCACTTTTGATGTATCTTTTTTTGTATTCTGAAATAGCGCGCCGGCAGCTAATAAGAAAAACAAAGCCAGCGGGATAACAGAAACTATTATTCTGCGGAAACTGTATTTATTAATCATATTTTATGAATTTAGATTATCACTTAAGCTTCGAAGACAAAATATAGACCTCATCGGCAAGGCGCGAGAGTTTCCTCTTAAGGGAATCGTTTATAATGCTTCCGGATGTATTTACTTGCTTATTTGCTGAACTGACTGCAATACTTGAAGGAGCAACTAAACCTCGCAAACTGTGGACTATATTTACCATAGTTTCAAGAGTCGCAAAACCCGAGTTTTCGGCCCCCGCTGCAGCTATGAGTCCAACCGGCTTACCTGTTAAATACGGCGGTGATTTTTCAGATAAATATTCAAAATGATCTATCACATTTTTGAATGCTGCACTTACTGTTCCGTGATATTCCGGAGATGCTAACACCAATCCATCAGCTAAGCTTATCGCCTGAAGCAAGTAACCGGGCATTTTTTCCGCTGGCTCAATCCCTTTTGAATAACT
>JAUQWT010000112.1 GCA_030835005.1 Ignavibacteria bacterium
TCCGGCATTTTGAATGGTTTACTGCCCTTTGGCCTTCTATCCAATACTACTTCTACAACCTTGGGGATTACATCGCCGCCTTTTTCTATTTTTACATAATCACCCACACGGATATCTTTTCTTTCAATTTCATCTGAGTTATGCAGTGTTGCCCGCGATATCGTCGAGCCGGCAAGAAATACCGGCTCAAGCTCAGCCACCGGCGTTATCGTACCTATCCTCCCAACCTGAAGGGTAATATCTTTAAGCTTTGTTACTGCCTGCTTGGCTTTGAACTTATATGCAATCGCCCAGCGCGGACTTTTGGCAATACTGCCTATCTTCTTCTGCTGTTCAAGAGAATCTACCTTAACAACTACGCCGTCAATCTCGTAAGGAAGCCTGTCCCGCATTAGTTCTATTTCATCACAGAATGCTTTTACTTCAGTAATATCATTTACAACTTTGGTCTTATCGTTTACAGGAAATCTAAGCTTCTTAAGTGTCTGCAGATTTTCGTAATGCGACCTGCGTTTAGATTCTTCTTTGGGATCAGAATATCTTAAATTATAGCAAAACATGTTTAGTTTTCTTGCGGCAACTTCGCGTGAATCTTTCAGCTTCAAACTCCCGGCAGCGGTGTTGCGGGGATTGGCATATTTCTTCTCGCCAAGGGATTCCTGCTCTTCATTTATCCTGAAGAAATCCTTAAGCATAAAGAATACTTCACCGCGCACTTCGATATTTGATTTGCCATCTATTCTGAGAGGAATTGCCCTGATAGTCCTGAGGTTATTTGTTATTTCATCTCCGCGTACTCCGTCGCCACGCGTTGCTCCCTGTACAAATAATCCGCTGCGGTATGTTAGTGATACAGCAATGCCGTCAAACTTCAGCTCGCAAACGTATTTATACTTTTCGCCCTTTAACAGGTTCTGAATACGCCTGTCAAATTCATCAAGATCGTTTTCATCATACGAATTTGAAAGCGAGAGCATAGGGACTTCGTGTACAACTGCATTAAACTCATTTGATGCCGAGCCGCCAACTCTTTGTGTAGGTGAGTCAGGTGTTTTCAGCTCCGGAAATTCTGATTCAATATCCTGAAGCTCCTTCATCATCATGTCATAGGTATAATCGTCAATATCAGGGCTTGCCAGAGTGTAATATTTATAGTCGGCATCCAGTATCTTTTGCCGTAATTTCCCCGCTCTAACTTCAGCGGCTAATATTTTCTTCTTGTCTTCGGGCATTGAACGCTAATACATATTGATATTCGTGATTATCAATAGTTTACTGAGTAACTATGCCGTCTTTGTTAATTACAAGGTTTTTGATGGAAGTTCCGGCTGTAGAGGTGGGTTTTCTGAGGTATCTTCCGTTAAGATAGATCTCAACACTTTGGTTTGCATTTGCAGAAAAGCGGAATTGGTTCTTTGCAGATATTATGACCGAGTCTTTTGCAGCAATTTCTCCATCTATAGCATCGGGATCGTCATCAACATACACTTTTACTTTTATATCTTTTAATGCTTTTATGGTGAGCCTCAGTGAATCAACTGCAAGTGTTTTGAGTGAGTCTTTTATTCTCGCAGAATCTATTTTACCGGATATCTTATTTTCATATTCGCTGGATATTTCATTGAATGATTTCGGCTTAACATCAGATTTTTTATCACCGGAATGATTTAGATAATCCACAAGGAAATATATCCCTGCACAAACTGCAAGTATCAATACGCCTATCAGGATCTTCCTGACTATGCTGCTTTTCTTGGTGTCACTTTCATAGTCGTAATCATATGAAGGTGTCTTGGGTTTCATGTAATCCGGCTTATCTTCCTTTATGCTCTGCTGGTAAACCGGCTCTTCGGCTTTTTCTTTTGCATTATCTAGAACCGAGATACGAAGCTTCTCATCTACAGTCAATTTTGTTGCGTCATCTGATGCAAATTTTCTCTTAGCATAAAAGCCGGCCTTAGCCTTGTCATATTCATTCAATATCTGATTTTCGTTTTCATCAATTGCTTTTGCATACGCTTTTATGAACGACCTTGTATAAGTTTCCGGAACAAAATCAAAAATGCCGTTTTCAATATTATAAAGGAATTTAGGATTGATCCTGCTCTCAGCGGAAATTTCTGCTACAGAAATACCTTTTAATTCACGCAGCTTTTTAAGATCCTGTCCGAATTGCTTGAGCATTTAATCGAGAGTAATGATTAGTTTGAAAATTACTTTGATTTCGTAAAAATAATCGAACTTTGTCATAGTTTCAATTGAATTACTAATGATTTTCGCAAAATGGGAATAAAGTTTTGCAGCTCTAACCTACTTCAAATTCTTACAGTTCAGATTTTGTCCTCAATGGCCGCTTGGTTAAGACTTATTATTCCTTTGAATAACTTCTAATAAACAGGTATATTTGTTACTTAATGCTTAATTTTTACAGATTACCGCAGGATTACCTGAAGTTTGAAGGCGCCGAGCGTCTTGACCTGATAAATCGCTTATCGACCAATTCAGTTAACACAATTGAAGAATTCGGGGCCATTAAGACCATTTTAACAAGCGATAAGGGCAGATTTGTAGATATACTGCATCTGTTCAACTTTGGTGATTTCGTTTTCAGTACATGTTCTTTCAATAACTGCGCAAGTGTTGCAGCTCATCTGGATAAATACACTATCATGGATGATTTCAAATGTGTTGATATGTCCGGAACTCATGAAACGCTGTTTTTTTATGGTATTGGAGTTACTGAATATCTTGATGAAGTATCCGGTGTTAAAGTCAGCAGCTTGAATGAGAATTCGTTTAAAATAGTTAAGCATGAGGGGCATGATGCAATAATTATTCCAAACGACGAAACTTTCGGCGGTTATTTGGTTATTTATGCAATAGAAGGAAAAGCTGTATGGGAAAAATTATTATTTTCATATAGTGCGATCGCAAATTACGGAATAAGCGAAGTCAATAATGAAGATTTTAATTCTCAGAGAATATTGTACGGCATCCCGAAATTCCCAAATGAAATGAGTGAACTTACTAATCCGCTTGAGTGCGGCCTGAACAAATATGTCAGCTTCACAAAAGGATGTTACATCGGGCAGGAAGTTATCGCAAGGCTTGATGCTTACGATAAGATCAGCAAACATATGGTAGGAATTACAAGTAACGGAGTTATTGCACTCACTGAACAATTGGGAACAGCTAAAATTACATTGGATGGTAAAGAGTGCGGTTTTGTAACAAGCGCCGGACATTCAGTTAAACACGGCAATATTGGACTTGGATTTGTAAAAACTATTTTCCTGGACTACAGCAAGCATTACAGTATAAAGTCTGGTGATAATTTAACTGATTGCAGGATCATCAAACTTCCGTTCAGTTAAATACATTTTATTTAATTAAGAATAATTTACACAATATAATACAGGAGATTTACTCAAGATGTCAATAAACATAAAAGAAATATTGGGAGCAGATTCAAACCTGCTTGAACATAAATGCATTACAATTCCAAAAGAGAGTCTTCATCTGCCCGGACCGGATTTTGTTGACAGGATATGGAAGGATTCAGACCGCTCTCCGCAGGTATTAAGGAATATGCAGGCGATCTTTAACAGCGGTAAGCTTGCAGGAACGGGTTATCTTTCTATTTTACCGGTTGACCAGGGCATAGAACA
This sequence comes from Ignavibacteria bacterium, assembly GCA_030835005.1. Classification (GTDB taxonomy): domain Bacteria; phylum Bacteroidota; class Ignavibacteria; order Tepidaquicellales; family OLB5; genus OLB5. The sequence continues at coordinate 3,669 of JAUQWT010000112.1, forward strand.
CTCTGCGGGTGCATCGTTTTCACCAAACCCTGCCTATTTTGACCCCGAAAACATCGTTAAACTTGCAATAGAAGGCAATTGTAATGCCGTTGCCTCAACTCTTGGGGTTTTGGGAGCAGTTTCAAGAAAGTATGCTCACAAGATTCCTTTTGTTCTGAAGATCAATCACAATGAGTTCCTTTCATACCCTAATAAATACGACCAGCTTTTGTTTGCAAGTGTTGAGCAGGCATACAATCTTGGAGCCGCTGCTATTGGCGCAACCATTTATTTCGGCTCTGATGAATCAGCAAGGCAAATACAGGAGATCTCGGCTGCATTCCAGTATGCTCATGAGTTTGGAATGGTTACAATACTGTGGTGCTACCTAAGGAATTCTGCATTCAATGTTAAAGGTGATAAAGACTATCACCTCTCAGCTGACCTGACAGGGCAGGCAAATCACTTGGGTGTAACCATAGAAGCCGATATTATCAAACAGAAACTTCCCGAGAACAACGGCGGTTATAATGCACTTAAATTCGGCAAAACCAGCAAGCTTGTTTATGAGAAGCTTTCTTCGGATAATCCGATTGATCTGACACGCTACCAGGTCGCAAACTGTTACATGGGCAGATGCGGGTTGATAAATTCCGGCGGCGCCTCAACCGGCAAGGGTGATTCTGACTTAAAAGAAGCGGTAAAGACTGCAGTCATAAACAAACGCGCAGGCGGCATGGGGCTTATTTCAGGAAGAAAAGCATTCCAAAAACCTATGAATGAAGGTGTGGAACTACTTCATGCAATACAGGATGTATATTTAAGTAAAGATGTTACAATAGCATAATATAAATTAAAACAGCAAATGAATAAAACACTGAAAAAAGTAAACCTTAAGCACAGAAGAAAAAAAGCAAAAGTTAAAGCTAAAATTAAAGAATCGAAAGCCAAAGCTACTAAGAAATAATGAAGAACCTGATGCTGCTGGTTTTTATTACACTGGCAGCAACTTTCACACCAATATTTGCAAAGCTAAGTGTGGCAGAAATTTCTCCGCTTTCCTTTGGGTTTTTTCGTTTTGGCACGGCTGCAATTCTATTCTATATAACGCTTAAGATCAGGAAGCAGGATCTGAAGTTTGAGAGGAAAGACTACCCGCGGCTTTTGCTGTTATCACTGCTTTGCATTCCGTTAAACCAGTTTTTCTTTCTATCGGGCATAAAATTATCTTTAGCTTCGCATTCAGGAATCATATATTCACTCAACCCTGTGTATGCCTATATTATTGCTGTATTGATAAGATATGAAAAGTTTCAATTATCAAAGTTGTTTTCGATCTTACTGACTGTTTTGGGGATTGTATTCATTTTTTACGAAGGCATAACGGCATCACAAGTAAATAACAACGTAATATCAGGTGATGTGCTGCTTCTGTTTGCAGTACTGACTTTTTCTATGTATTTAACGCTTGGCAAGAACATAATAGAAAAATACGGAGCATTGAAAGCATCTGCGTTTATCTTTATTGTTGGCAGTATTTTCTATGTCCCGCTTTTTATATATGATCTACCGAATCTGACTTTTGCCAATTTGACATATAAAGGCATAATCGGGTACTTTTATCTTTCGTTTGTTGTGGCATACCTGGCATATTTTATTTGGTATTATGCTTTAAAGAATATAGCCGTTAGCAAACTTACCACCCTCTCAAACGTTTCTCCCCTGCTAACAGTTTTGTTTTCGATCATTTTTCTTGGAGAGCATATTTCACTTTTTTTCATAATCGGTTCTGCCGTAACGCTGATAGGTGTTTTCATAATGCACCGTGTAAGCATAGATATTTCATGATATACGATTGAATAATAATACTATAAATATCGGGCTTGTTGGCTGCGGCCATTTGGGCAAAATTCACTGCAGGCTTTTGAGTGAGATATCAGCAGATAATCCAATGTTTGAGTTTGTTGGAGTGTTTGATACTGATAAGCATAATTCAGATGAGGTTAATAAGCTATACGGCCTGGCTGAGTACAATTCACTGGATGAACTTCTGGAAAAAATCAGCACATTAGTAATTGTAACCCCTACGACTACTCATTATTCCATTGCAAAGAAAGCAATTAAGAAAAATATTAATGTTTTTATCGAAAAGCCGGTAACCGCTTCACTTAAAGATGCAGAGGAGCTTATCGAACTAGCAAAAACAAACCCTGTAAAAATACAGGTCGGGCATGTCGAAAGATTCAATCCTGCACTTACTTCACTTGCCGGATTTGAAATGAAGCCGATGTTTATAGAGTCCCACAGGCTTGCGCAGTTCAATCCGCGCGGTACTGATGTTTCTGTTATTCAGGACCTGATGATCCATGATATCGACATAATTCTTCATCTGGTGAACTCACCTATCACTAAGATCGATGCAAACGGAGTTGCAGTAATTTCTGACGTGATTGATATTGCTAATGCACGTCTTACTTTCAAAAACGGATGCGTTGCAAATTTAACAGCGAGCAGGATATCGCTTAAGAAGATGCGCAAGATGAGGATTTTCCAGAGTAATGCTTATATCTCGATCGATTTTCTGAACAACAAGTCTGAGATATTCAGGTTAACTGATATCGATACAAAGGCAGAAGGCATGAGTTTTCCGCTCTCGGATACAAAAAAAGTAATTTTTGAACAGCCTCAATCAGTCAGCGAAAGCCCCGAAAAGCCAAACCCTATCAAAAATGAGCTTGAATCGTTTTTTGAGAGCATTATTAATGATAAACCGGTAAAAGTATCATTGACGGATGGCAAAGAAGCCGTAGAGGCGGCAGATGAAATAATCAGAATAATTTCCGGAAATTAGAATTGACAGATTTCTTAAATTCCAGCATTGTTGTTTCCAGAATTGCAGCGCTTGCGAGAAAAGAGAAAGTACAATCTTATCTTGTGGGCGGATATGTGCGCGATAAACTCCTTGGTATTAATAAAACTGATATTGATATCTCGGTTATTGGTGATGCAATTGATTTTGCAGGTAAAGCCGCAAAAGAGTTTGACCTCAAGCTCACGGCAATCTACAAAAAGTTCGGTACTGCAATGCTTGAAATTGAGAACAGCAGGATCGAATTCATTTCTGCAAGAAAAGAAAGCTACCGCAAAGAGTCCCGTAAACCTGATGTTGTGGCTGCTTACTTGGAAGAAGACCTTTCAAGAAGAGATTTCACAGTAAATGCACTTGCAGTATCAATGAATAATGATACTAATGAAGTCATTGACCTGTTTGATGGGTTAATTGACCTCAAAGATAAAGTCTTAAGAACGCCATTAGATCCGGAATCGACTTTTGATGATGATCCGCTTAGAATGATGCGGGCTTGCAGGTTTGCCTCACAGCTGGGTTTTGAGATTGCAGGCGATACATTTGACGCAATGAAACGTATGAAGCAAAGGCTTAAACTGAATGAAAATACACCAAGTGTAGTTTCACAGGAAAGGATCACTGATGAGCTGTTGAAAATCATGTCCTCACCCAATCCATCTATTGGTTTAAGTCTTTTGTTTAAATCAGGTATAATGGAGATCATTTTCCCTGAAGTTCATAACCTTGAGGGTGTTGATCAAAGGAAAGATTTTCATCACAAAGATGTATTCTACCATACTCTGCAAGTAGTGGATAATATCTCGCAGAAAACAGATAATTTATGGCTGAGATTTGCGGCATTAATGCATGATATCGCAAAACCGCCTACGAAAAAATTTATAGAAGGAACAGGTTGGACATTTCACGGACATGAGGAGATGGGTGCACGGTGGCAAAAAAGAATTTTCGCAAAACTCAGGCTGCCCTTTGATAGATTACCATATGTAGAAAAGCTCGTCAGGCTTCATTTAAGGCCGATTGCACTGGCAAATGAGAACGTAACGGATTCTGCGGTAAGGCGTCTCATATTTGATGCAGGAGATGACATTGAAGACCTCTTTATGCTTTGCAGGGCTGATATAACTTCAAAGGACCCCGGCAAAGTGAAGAAATACCTTGAAAACTTCGATAAAGTTGAGCAGAAAGTTAAGGAAGTTGAGCAGCGGGATAAGATAAGAAACTTCCAGTCGCCTGTTAGGGGCGAAGAGATCATGAAGATATGCAAACTTGAACCCTCAAAGAAAGTTGGCGTACTGAAAACTATGATAGAAGAAGCAATACTTGACGGTATAATCCAAAACAACTACGAAGCAGCCCTTGATTATCTCTATAGTATCAAAGATGAAGTGTTAAATAAACCTTGAAAAAAGGTTGAATTGATTAGCCTCTGGGATGGAATTGTTTGTGAACTTCTTTCAGATAAGTTATGTCTACGTGAGTGTATATCTGTGTTGTGCTGATATCAGAATGTCCCAGCATTTCCTGAATCGAACGAAGATCTGCACCGCCTTCAAGCAAATGTGTGGCAAACGAATGGCGGAATATGTGCGGGTGAATGTTCTTTTCTATCTTTGCCATTTTTGAATATTTGTTCATAATATCCCAAATTGCCATCCTCGAAAGCTTCCTTCCCCTCCAGTTCAGAAATAAATGATCCTCCGAGTACGGTTTAGCAATTGTGAACCTGGACTTTGAAAGATAAATATCGATCCATTCCACAGCAGACCTTGCAATAGGCACAATCCTCTCTTTAGAACCTTTACCGAAAACCCTCAATATCATATCATTCACTATCAGATTAGAAGTTTTCAGATCGATCACTTCACTCACTCTTAATCCGCAGGCATACATTGTTTCAAGAATGGTCTTATCCCTTAGTCCAAGCACTGTATTTACATCGGGCTGGCTCAAAATGTTGTCGATCTCCTCAACAGTCAATACGTCGGGCAGCTTCCTGCCCAGCTTTGGTGAATCAAAGAATTCAAGCGGATTAATTGTTACCGAAGTTTTCTGTTTATCGATCAGATGGTTAAAGAACTGCCTGAGTGATGATAAAATTCTTGCAGTAGTGGATGCCTTATTCTCCTTTTTCAGATGTAAGAGGAATTTGTTGATTAGTTCTTCATTGATGGCTTCAAATGAATCTACTCCAAGCGAATTCACAAACGTCTTGAACTTATTCAAATCAAACTCATAGGAGCTGATCGTGTTTTCAGAAAGTGATTTTTCAAGCTCCAAATAAAGCAAAAATGATCTTATCTGTGCTGATTTAACGTCATTTTCTGCATTATCATGATTTTTCTTCTTCTTCACTCTCAATACTTTCGGGGTATTTAATTCTGTGGTGATGAATACCAACGATCGTCTTAAGGAAACTTTGTTTGATCTTTATAAGATCTTTTAAGGTCAGATCGCATTCATCAAGTTCTCCATCAAGGAATCTCGCCTTAATAATTTCACTGATCTGGGTCTCAAGTTTTGCAGGTGTTGGATCTTCGATCGATCTTGTGGCCGCTTCGGTGGAATCAGCAAGCATAACAATGCCTGTTTCTTTTGTCTGGGGCTTCGGCCCCGGGTAGCGGTATATATACTCATGAGTAGTATCAACTTCCCCGTCATCGGTTCTTGCTTTTTCATAAAAGTAAGATACAAGGTTAGTACCGTGATGCATTGGGATAAAATCTATTATCTCCTTTGGCAGTCGGTGTTTTTCAGCAAGTTTAATCCCGTTCCTAACGTGGGAAATAATCATCTTTGCGCTTAAAGAGGGATTCAAATCATCATGTTTGTTTGAATCCATTTGATTTTCCACGTAATAGTCGGGATTGAGTATCTTTCCTATATCATGATAATAACATCCCACCCTGGCCAGGATCTGGTTAGCACCAATTTCCTTTGCGGCTTGTTCAGATAGATTCCCCATGATTATAGAGTGATGAAATGTGCCTGGCGCTTTTGAAGAAAGCTCCCTCAATAACGGATTATTAAAATCACTCAGTTCAAGAAAAACAAGGTCAGTAGCCACTCTGAATACCCGCTCATAAAATATCAATAAACCATAAGCCAAAATCGGCGAAAGAATGGAGTTAAGAGCAGCGAAAAATACCTGAGATTTCATCATTCCGAAATCCTCATACCTTTCCAGCCCTATGGCCGCTATTGCGGCAAAATACCCTGCAAAAATATATATCATTGAAACAAAGATCTGTGATCTGTTTTTTATATCCCTTACTGAATAAACTACTAGTACAGATGCACAGAAATTAGGGATCAGGATATCATAGTCCCCACCCCTTACAGCCGAGACAAGTATGCAGATAATAATAATCACATATACAGCCAGCCTGGAGTCAAAAATTATTGTTAGAAGCATTGCTGCTACAGGAACAAATATTACATACTCAATAGGAAAGTTGACTTTCAGCTGAAGGCTAAGATACGAGAAAAGGCATTGAAGCAGTATAACTGATGTAATAATTATCAGCTTGAAATTATCTTCGAAAATTCGAGTTCTCATCTTGAACAGGAATATCCCGATAAGAAAAACCATTAATCCAACAAAGAGGAATCGGCCTAACTGCTGCAGGATAAAGTCTGTATTGCCTATCTGTTCATTTCTGACCCGCTTATAGGATTCCAGTTTTAGCTTAGTAACTTCATTGATCGGTTCATGCTTGCTGACGATCCTCTCATTTTCCCTGACCAGGCCAAATGTTTTAGGAACTGCTTCAGTAACAGCGAACAGTATTTTTTCAGTCTCATTTTTGTCATATACAAAATCAGGAAATACAAATGTCCTTGCTATTTTGAAAGATATGCTGGCAAGCTCCTGGTTCTTGAAAAAACTGTTAAAGTCATTTGTAAGTATTCTTTCAGTTTCAGATCCGTCCCTTACATCATTAAGGTCAATGGTTTCTTCTATCTTGTTCTTTATATATGCAATTTTTCCTGTGCTTATTCCGCTTTTGGGAATGTCGATAATTTTCTTGTCATTTAATTGGTTCAAAGACTGAATTATCTTCTTCTTAAAGGCATCCAATGAGGGCTGGCTGCTCAAATTTCCTGTTAGACTGCTCCATTCTGCTTCAGTAAATGTGATCCCCAGATCTGATTTTAGGTTGTTGAGGACTTGCTCTGAAGTAGTTCTCTTTTCTTCAGGCAATGATTTCTCTTTCTCAAATTCAGATTCATAATCTATAACTTTCTGCAATTTTGCAAACAAAATGTTTAGCGAGTCAAGCCAGTTCTGGTCAAATGTTTTGTTTTGATTCAAGTTAAAGACAGGAAGAACCCTGTTTTTGGCTTCATCAACTTCATTGCCATAAACTGATTCACTTTTGTAAATAGGAAAGCTAAAAGGCGCAATCAGATCCTCTTTACTCCAAACCATTCCTACGGTATAATCTGCTTCGATTGTCTCATATTTGGGAAACATCGCTGTTACAAGAATGACCGTGAGCAAACCAAGAAAGAACCTGACAATTTTGTCGGTTCTGAAGGTCAGCTTATTTCTCTTAAGTTGTGCCAATGATGTTAATTCGGTTTATATGTCTAAATTAACAATAATTAAATTTTTTAAGTGTGCAGATATAAAGGTATATGCAGTATTGATAAATACTTGATTATAATCCAATTTTTACATAAAACGTTAATTGATCTGGTAAAGCGTGGAGTATCTTGTTTTGCCGCCAACCACATACTCACCCAGGATCTTAGTTGTCAACCCGTAGATCGTATCGTCCATTTCGTCTTCAAGGCCCTCAAACTCAGCCTCATCATTTAGAACGTAAATCTCTGAAAAACTATTCTTTTTGTTCTTATCCTCAACAATCATATAATTATGTTTAGTATGAGAATTCATGTAATTTTCCAGTTCTTTGGCATCTGAAAGATAATCGTCCCTTTTTTCCGGGTGAACGTCGTAACTAATTTGAAATAGTATTTTATTCATGATTAGGCAATATAATTTTAAGCAATTTTAATTGAAAGTGCATTTTTTAAGTAACTCTTTTTAATTCACTCTCTTACTGAAAGACACATTTGTGAACAAAAATTTGCCGGATTATTGATACAAATAATGCAATTTTTAAATGATATGCTTTTTATTAAATTTATGGACTGCTTTCAAAACGGTTTTTTTGTACATGCAGAAATCAGACCATAAATAGCATAAGTACCGAACAATCAAATATTTCTCCAGTAGAAAATAGAAGTAGAAATAAACATCTAAAGTACTTATTATATTTATCCATAGGGGCTTTAGGTGTTGTGTATGGAGATATAGGTACCAGTCCTTTATACGCACTAAAAGAATGTTTTTCGCCGGCACACGGTGTCTTACCAACTCATGATAATGTTTTGGGAGTGCTTTCACTCGTATTCTGGGCTCTGATAATTGTCATCTCGATCAAGTACCTGATAATTGTAATGAGGGCCGATAACGAAGGTGAAGGCGGAATTCTTGCATTAATGGAATTAGTGCGCCCGAATAAATACGGATTGAATTACATTATCATAATTAGCATCGGATTGTTCGGAGCAGCTTTGCTTTATGGAGACGGAATAATAACTCCAGCTATTTCAGTTCTTAGTGCCGTTGAAGGTCTTCAGATAGCAACACCTCATTTAGAGCATTATGTAATTCCAATTACCGTAGTAATATTGTTCTTTTTGTTTTATTTTCAGCATAGAGGTACAGGTAAAGTTGGCATTGTGTTCGGGCCAATCATGATTGTTTGGTTCTTATCCATTGCAGGTCTTGGTATTGCTGCAATATTAAACAATCCTGAAGTTATTTTGGCTTTGAATCCTTTATATGCTTATCATTTCTTTCTTTCAAATGGATTTCACGGATTTGTGATTCTGGGATCTGTTTTTCTCGTTGTCACAGGCGGTGAAGCGCTTTATGCCGATATGGGTCATTTTGGACCAAAGCCCATTAGGTTTGCCTGGTTTACAATAGTACTTCCTTGTTTGCTGTTGAATTATTTCGGGCAGGGTGCAATGATGCTGCAGAATCCTCTTGCAGCAAAGAACCCGTTTTATTTCCTTGCCCCGGATTGGGCACTTTATCCAATGGTTGCGATATCTACAATTGCCACTGTAATTGCCTCACAGGCGCTGATCTCAGGAGCGTTTTCAATTACCCAGCAGGCGATTCAACTGGGCTATTTGCCAAGGGTGAGAATAATACATACTTCCCGTGAAGAGCGCGGACAGATCTATATTCCACAGCTTAACTGGATGTTATTCATCGGAACGATTTGGCTCGTATTGAGCTTCAGAACTTCCGGAAACCTGGCAGCGGCTTATGGTATTGCAGTTACCTCAACTATGGTTATAACCACAATACTTGCCTTTATTGCAATGAGAAAGCTCTGGAAATGGTCAATAATATTTTCGGTATTTATTTCACTATTCTTCATAACTGTTGATCTGGCATTTTGGGGAGCCAATTTGCTGAAAATACTACACGGAGGATGGGTACCTCTTGCAATTGGTTCAATGATTTACCTTATCATGACTACCTGGAGTTGGGGCAGAAAAAAACTTCTTTTGAAGATCGAAGAAGAAACTCAGCCGATAGAAAAATTTATTGATGAAGTTATGAGCGTGAGGGTCGTTTCAACACCGGGGACTGCTATATATATGTCAAGCAATCCTAAAGGTACGCCTCCTGCACTTGTTAAGAATCTAAAGCATAATAGAGTCCTACACAAGCAGATAATTGTTCTGAGCATAATCTTCAAGAAAGTGCCTCATATCAATGAAGAAGATTCTATTGTAATTGCCAATCCTACAGAAGGTTTTTACAGAGTTATGGCTTCGTATGGGTTTATGGATAATGCGAATATGCAGCAAATAATATCTCTTTTGAATTCTAAAGGGATTGTAATAAATATCGACAAAACTACCTTCTTCCTTGGCAGAGAACTTCTGGTTGTAAAAGATCGGAATGGATTTATCAGACTAAGGAAGAAATTGTTCGTACTTCTTTCCAGAAATTCTCAAAGAGTTACAGAGTTTTTTAATATTCCTAATGACAGGGTATTTGAAGTAGGTTCACAGATTGAGCTTTAGTAGCTGTCAATAACCTGCTTGTCTGATCTCATCTTCATTCATCCCAAAATAATGTGCCACTTCATGTATCACCACTTCCCTGATCTTCTCTTTTAGTTCATCCATAGTATCGCAATGAGACTCAATATTCCTTTGAAATAAGATTATCCTGTCGGGAGTAACTCCCATATAATAAGTATTTCTAAAAGTGTACGGTGTGCCTGAATACAATCCGAGCAGCGAATAAATATTCGGCAGTCCTAATCGTTCTATATCGCTTTCTGTTGGATACTGCTCAACAATAAACGCTACATTATCGATCTTTTTTTTGAAATCTGCAGGTATTGCTGCAATTGCATCATCCATCATGCCGTGGAATTCGTCTTCACTTACTCTTATCATCACAATCCTCCATAACAAACGGTTTTTTTATTTCTACTATTCTGAATTTTTCGCTATACTTATATTTCCTTGTATAGTTAGATAAATGGGATCTAACCCACTTAGACATTGAATCATGATCATCAAATTGGGACCGGTGAGCCTCGATTAATCTTATCTTTGAGTCTATATACTTTGTAATATTCTCAAAAAAATTAGGCTTTTCAGGACCGAAAAAATGAAAAAAACTCACTGCATGCGGGTTACCGGGATAAGCATAACGGTTTCTTGCTGCAAAAACTGCATCAAATACAGCTTCTGCAATAATTCGATGATCGCGGTGATTGAGATTTATGCTTTCAAAAGATTTATTCGCCGGGTCAAAACTGAAAATAATATCTGGCTTTACTGCTTTGATTATTTTCACCAGCTTTGAGCGCAAACTCTCGGTATATTCCAAATGGCAATCTCTTTGATTGAGAAAAAATACTTCCTTTACTCCAAGTATTGCCGCAGCCTTCAGCTGTTCTTTATGCCTGATCTTAATTCTCTCTGCTTTAGGCTTATGTTTGATCTTAAAGCCATTTTCACCATTAGTAGCGACTGCAAAAAAGATATCATAACCCGATTCTTTATACTTAAACATAGTACCGCCGCAGGAAAACTCGATATCATCAGGGTGGGCAGAAACTGCTAGGATAACTTTTCTCATTGCTGGTACCTATCCAGCTTGAAACTTTCGCCTAAATAGAGTTTCCGGACTTTTTCGTCATCCGCAAGAACTTCAGAAGAACCTTGACGAAAAATCTTTCCTTCAATCAAAATGTAACCCCTGTCAACAATTGATAACGTTTCATGTACATTATGATCCGTTATCAGAACACCGATACCTTTTTCCTTCAGCTTGGCAACTATCTTCATGATTTCTTCTACAGCAATCGGGTCTATTCCGGCAAAAGGTTCGTCAAGCAGTATGAATTTAGGGTCAGTAGCAATTGCCCGAGCAATTTCAGTGCGTCTTCTTTCGCCTCCGGATAAAACATAGCCTTTGCTTGAAGCGATGTTGCTTATACCAAACTCTTTCATAAGCTCGTTAGTCTTATCTTCCCTCTCGAATTTTTCCAGATGCATGAATTCAAGTACTGAATAAATATTTTGATAAACAGTCATTTTTTGAAATATTGAAGCTTCCTGTGGCAAATAACCTATGCCAAGTCTTGCTCTTTTATACATAGGTTGAGAAGAAATATCTTCACCATCCAGTAAAACCTCACCGGAGTTAGGTTTTATCATTCCTGTAATAACATAAAACGTTGTTGTTTTACCGGCTCCGTTTGGTCCAAGAAGCCCCACAACTTCACCCTGCTTCACAGAAATGGAAACTCCGTCAACAACTGGTCGTTTGTTGTAGATCTTAACAAGATCATTTGCTTTTAGAATAGATGCCAATGAATATTAATTTCCTTTAATTGATTTAATTTGTTTAGCCAATTCACTCAAAACTTCTCCGCTTTTTCCCAGAATTGTTTCATCAAGATCCATTGACATAGCTGTAGGTTTTGTATTTATCTCTACAACATATGCTCCGGCTCTTTTGGCTATTATCGGCATTAAAGCTGCCGGATAAACCTCTGACGATGTTCCGATCGAAAAGAACACATCTGAAGCAGCTGCGCACTCCTGAGCATAGATCAATGATTCTTCAGGTAGCATCTCCCCAAACCAAACAACATCTGGTCTGATCAGGCCTCCACACTTCTCACATTTTAAAACTTTTTTTTCAGTAACATCTATCTCGTTGTAAAAAGTCCTGCACTTCAGGCAGAAATTCCGCTCAATATTCCCGTGAAGCTCGGTAATATTTCTGCTCCCGGCACGAAAATGAAGATTGTCAATATTCTGGGTTATGACATCAAATTTCGGGAACAATAATTCCATTTCGGCTAGAGCAATATGACCCGGATTCGGCTTGACCTCACGCATGATCTCACGTCTATGCTGATACCAGTTCCATACAAAATCAGGATCATTAATGAAGGCATCAAAATTAGCAAGATCTTCGGGTCTGAATTTTTCCCAAATTCCCCCTTTATCTCTAAAGGTGGGGACACCGCTTTCTGCAGATACTCCGGCCCCGGTTAAGACCGAAACATTTCTCGCTTTTGCAAGCCGGTTGATCAATTCTTTGCTGAACTTCACTATTGCCTGATTCTTCTGATTATTGTCAGCATTTCTCTCACTGCAGAATCAAGACCTGTAAAAACAGCTCTCGCTAAAATAGAGTGCCCGATACTCACTTCATCAATATCGTATATATTCGCAATTGCAGTAATATTCTGGTAATTAAGTCCGTGCCCTGCATTAACACCTATTCCAAGTCCTTTGGCTATAGATGCAGTCTGCCTGATCTTTTCCAGCTCAGTTATGAGCTCAGCTGAATTGTGAAGCCTTGCATACTTTCCGGTATGAATTTCAATCATATCTGCTCCGTATTCTAATGCCAAATCTACACTTTCCGGCGATGGCTCAATAAATAGGCTAATCTTGATGCCTGCTTCTTTAAGATGTTCGATCGCAGGCGTCAGCTTAAATTCAGCAGCAGCCAGATCAAGTCCGCCTTCAGTTGTCAACTCTTCTCTTTTTTCCGGAACAAGTGTGACCATATACGGTTTCAGACCACACGCAATCCTAACCATTTCATCAGTTGCTGCCATTTCAAGATCAAGTTTAGTCTTAACAGTTTCCATCAGGATCTTTACATCACGATCTATAATATGCCTTCTGTCTTCTCTCAAATGGCATACTATTCCGTCTGCTCCCGCTAATTCACAAATACCCGCTGCCAAAACAGGATCAGGTTCAACTTCCCTTCTTGCCTGCCTTAAGGTAGCGATATGATCGATATTTATGCAAAGTCTCATAGGTTTACACTATATTAGTTTGTAAAAAGTTTTATGAATGAGTCAATTCCAATTCCGTAAGATTGCGACTTATATCTCAATACCGAGATCACATCTACAAATATCATTACAGACCAATGAACAAGAAAACAGTAAATAAACGAGTTGGCCCTCCAGGCCTGTATTCCAAGTATCAGCCCTGCAAAAATTGATGCAAATGTCTCAATGTCCGGTTTCCCCCTATGTAGAATAAAGAACGGCACCATCTGTATAAAAATTGCATAGTAGCCGAACTTTTGTTTCAGACCAAACATCATGTAACCGCGCCAAAAAAACTCCCAAGCAAGCATGTATAGCCCGACAAATAGCTCATAATACAGCAATACACTGATATTTTCTCTTACAAATAGTCCGCCCTGCGGATAAGTTCTTGCAAAACTCTCTGATCCGGATGCCATCCACAGGAATGGAAGCATAACAATAATAAACAGCAAACTCGATTTTAGTCCGAACTTGTAATCACCAAGCCTGAAGCCATAATCCGAAGGCTTGCCTTTCAGTACAAGCGGTATCAATACCAGGGGCACTATAAGCATCAGGAAACTATCAGCAGAAAACCAGTACAACGTTGAATAGAATTTGTCATCACTCGTGTCAAAAACCTTTCTGAAGAAGTTTGGAGAGGCATAATACATTGAAAGGAATGTGATAACTGCAACAGAAATGAAAATAAAACTCTCCTTGAAACTTAGAGTCTTAATTGCATTAATCAAAGACCGCAATTCATTTTTCAATCCGCTAATCAAGATTATTTTTTGGTTTATTGTGTCTTCTTTTTAATAACATACTGGATCAAATCCGGTTTAGACGCAATTACAATACAGCCTTCCGGGACATCAAATTTTGGAGATAGTGAACCCGTTGTATCAGATAGTATTTTTGCGAAATCTATTACTGCCTTTATCTTGGTATTATCAACCTTAGCCAGTTGATTTACACCGCCTTTCAAATGCACAGCAATAGTTTGGGGAATCAACAGTACATCTTTATCAGGCGGAATATCCGAGACACCGATCTCAACTCCGGTGAATTCCTTTTCGGCAGTTAACTCGATATTGACCATCAATCTGACTTCATTCTGTGATATCCAGAGCAAGTTTGACAAGCTATCGGAAACCGGAATATTCCTCATGATCTCAGCATTAACTCCGTCAAAGAAGAATGATTTCGTATTCAATTGACTGATATTTTTCAGAAGATCAACTGCACCACCTATCTTTAAACTGTCCGGTGTTAGAACCGGTTTTCCCACTACCTGGTATCCTTCCATGCATTCTATTGAAACCCTTGGAACAAGCTTCACGTACTTTTCTTCATAGCTTTCAATATTCACAAACAATGTTTCTGGAAAAGCCGATACGATTACCATATTGTCAGTAAGGCCGAGATTACTTTCTAGATAATCTTTTGTCAATAAGATAAATCGATCCTTTTTCCTCGTGTTAATGTCGTAATTGAACTGCAAATTCAATGAGGTGAAAAGTCGAAGAAGATTCCAGCCGCTCCCTCTGAACTTCACTTCAAGATTCAATGGAATATTGCCTGATACAGCAAAAGGCTTATTAATGTTGATTTTTACAGGAATAGTTTTTTCTATCTCATAAGTCTGGTTTAAGTTAAGCGATAACCATAGAATTACGGATAAAACAAACGATGCAATTACAATATGATACCTGTATTTCAGCAAAATTCAAACTAAATAGTTAATTTCAAATATCTTAAATAATTTGCTTTGTTTAAATCCTAAATAAAATCATAAAAAAAGCCGGCTTCAGGCCGGCTCAATAACGATTAACTATCCTCAGCGCAGCTTTAGTTTCTCTTGCCAGTCTTCATCGCGTACTTCATTCTGTGCTGTAGAGTGAATAAGCTGATAATCTCCATATCCAGCACTCATATCAATAAATACGAATATTGCACCGCCCTGAAGCTTATTGTAAGTCCAAATCTCATATGCTCTGGTTGATCCTTCATATGGAAATCTTTCGATTTCATCATATTTCCCGAAAATTGCATAAACTCTTCCTCTATCTGACTTCCATCCTTCACGGAAATCACTTCTGAAATTCTTTTTTGCATATTCGATCCTTGAAAAATATTCTTTCTTGGTTAAGATCGAGCTTATTAGTTTCCAGTATTTGAACATGAACATTCTTTTTTCGTCAACACTCTTTAACTGTTCATATTGGTCTTTCTGAACATCAGTCATAATATAGATCGCTCTGTCGAATTCACTATCAACATCTTTTTCTGTCATCTTCGGGTATTCGCTTAATAAGTATTCATTTTCCAGGTCAGTCAGGTTAACATTACTTACGTTAGAATCACTGCTGTAAATATAGAAATATTTATAAGCTCTTATTCTTTCCTCCTTCTTTTCGTCAAAAAGCTTCACAAGCAGTAAGTAACGGTTAGAAGGCAGCCCGCCAATATCAATCGAGCCAAATTCCACTTTCGAATCAGCCTGTACAGGATACTCTTTATCTGCAGATTTAATATCTGATCCATCCTGGTTAGCAATAGAAACTGCTACTGAATACTTGCTGCCAAGATCTGAAGTATTTATATTATATATTTCGAGATAATAATATAATTTACTCAGGTTATTGCCGAATAATGAAGACGGATTGGGAGTTACTTCCAGTGTGTTCTTATAAAATATATTGTCAGCATCATTTGATTTAACAATATTCGTGCCAAGCTGTATAGTACTGAGGTTTAACTGATTGGTTGAAAAATCTTTCAGTACAATATCTTCTTCAAAATCAGCAAACTTAGAAGAATCTCCAAAATCCGATGCTCTTATCTTGACAGAATAGGTACCTGAATCGAGTAGCACATTTATCTGGCCGGTCAGTTTGAAACCTTTGCTGCTCTGAGTTGTATCTTTAAGTACGAAAGGAACCTTAAAATCTTTAGCAACAACAGTTTTTTGCAGATTTTTGTTAAAAATTGTCATTGAAATCTTGCCATTTGCTTCATATCCTTCATTCGATTTAACAAAGATCAGGTTATCAGGATGAAAAGAGTAATAAAACTCAACAAAGTTTTTGCTTGATTCATCTTTAAAAATTGAATAATCAAAATCGAAGTTAAAATCATCGCCTGATAAAGCAATTGATTGAAACAACACGAGGACTAATAATATTCGGATAATTTTCATAAGATAAAAATATTAAAAGTGGGTTAAAAAGAAAATGCCATTTACAGTTGTAAATGGCATTTTCAAATAAAGTTTTCAACTAGCTATGCATTTTAGAATCCGATAGTCAAAGAGAACCACTGGTTTGCATTAAACCGTTGGGTAACTCTGTAAGCATAATCAAGCCCTAATTTTAAATTCCCAAAAGGATACTGAAGCCCTACACCAAAAGAAGGTCCGAACAGATTCTGATCTTTCTTGACCAGTCCGTCTTCAGCCTTATAATCAGGTGTAAAAGCATATGCACCTCTTAAGAAGACATAGTTGTTATAGTTGTATTCCAGTCCAACTCTGTATTCATCGCTTGAAAAGTTATTGTTCTGGAAAGTAGTTGATAACTGGACGTTATTCTTTTTGCCAATTGGAAGATCGTAAGATATACCGATTTCCAGTGTTGTCGGCAAAGAGAAGTCCTGTAAAGTTATCCTTCTTGGTTCAGTAGCAGTTCCAACGCTTCCGGCAGGAGAATAATTCTGCTCCAGCGCAATACCATCAAACCTCATAGATGGACCGAAGTTCTTCAAAGCAACGCCGAATTTGAGTCCGGATTTACCTGCAAGGTACTGCAAACCGAAATCAAATGCATAACCGGTAGCAGAAACAGTGGAGATCTGTTCATAAATGATCTTTACAGTTGTCCCGAAAAGAATCTTATCAGACATCTTTCTTGAGTAAGAAAGCGAAGTAGTCAAATAAGTTGGAGACCATGTTTCTCCCGTACCATCAGGACTCTCCAAAGTGGTAACCAGCTCATCACCAAAACTAAGTGTCTTCAAGCTGGCACCAATAACTCCCAGGTTGCCCAGATTAACGGCACCTGCAACATAGTTTACATCAATATCAGCAATATATTTCATATGTGATGCAAGTACTTCAGTCTGATTGGTCATCATTGATAACCCCGCAGGATTCCAGTACATTGCATCTACTCCGGTAATAGATGATATCATTGAACCACTGAGTGAAGTTCCTTTAGAGCCTACAGGTATCAGTAATTCCGGAGCTGCAGATGTACCATATTTACTGCGGTCACCTGCGAAGCCTATGCTGCCTGCAATCAATAAAGCTATCATTGCAATTTTAGCAGTTTGAATTATTTTATAATATGATTTCATTTTGTGCTCCTTTAGTTTTTCAAAAAAGTGTTTAGAACGCATCTAGTCTTTCCTCCGGAGTAAATATCGCAAGCTTAATTGTTTTTGTACCAATACCGGGTGCATCAATGAAAGCAATATATATACCACTTGCAATCGGTATTCTATCTGTATTCAGAAGGTCCCAATTAATTGATGTGTTATTATCATTCTTTTGGATCATTCTGATTAGATTACCATTTAACGAATAAAGATAAATGGTAGCCTGTTTTGGCATATTCATGAATTTAACAAACCTGTCAAACGAGCTTGTTTCCTGAGCATGACCGCCATAATACGGATTTGGCACAACCCTCACTTTTTCTAATTCGCCTCTTTCATTTGCTAAAGCAACACTTCCTAAAGTTGGAGCTACTGTTGAAACTTCCGTAACTGTTACTGTACCGGGGCTCTGTTGATATTTGAGCTGTGTATACGGAATAACAGTCATCACATCGCCATTCTGGTATGCAGGGTTTCCGCCGTTTAACAACCTTGGCCACCATACATACAATACGTCCATCTGCCCAAACTGCGTTGCAAAGTTTATATTCTTTGTAGTATAGAATGTGCTCTGGACATCTGAATAGTTGGAGTACATAATGTATATCATTTCCAACCCGCCATCAGGCTGTGCTTTGGGGTTCCAGGTTCCGCTGGAGTCTCCATCAAAGAATGCCACATTAACCTGTCTTGGCGTAGTGGTGTTAGTATCCAAAGGATCGTCGATTTCCACTTTAAACGGAACGTCAACATAATCACGGAACGGAGAGTTATTAACTGCACCCATATACCTGTATGCTTTCTGTGTCTGTCCAAAGGTTATCTTAACCCTTTTTAATGAATAAGTTTTAATGAATGTTGTATCTATTCTGCTTTTAAAGTTATTCTTGAAATTACGAATAGTCGGCCATGAAAGCCCCATCGATACACTCTGCATTGGTTTGTAATTACCAGTAGGATAATTCACAAAAGAGAGAGTATCAACACCGGCAAAGTTTATGTTACTGTTGCTGTAAGTCCAGCCTTTGCCGGAAGTTTGAGCACCAACTCCAGGGTCTCTTATGACACCCATATTGTACCTGTTTATAGTATCGGCTTTGAATAATATTCCATCAATTACGTATGCATTATTATCAAGAATAGATTTGTTTCTGGATCCCCAGACCAAAGTATCAACCTGAGTATTGTTAATGATCCTAACAATGTTAAAAGTAGTATCAGGATTGAATACCTGCTGATACCTTGCAGAAATTACTCTCTTCGGATCCAAAACAATTGGTACAAAGCCTCTATCAATCCTGTTGGTTACTAAAGTATCACCGAAGTTATTAATGAAGTTAGAACCTAATGTAGGGTAATTCGGAATAACTTCAAAAACCTGAGATCCAATGGGATTCTTGAGTACTTTGTATGGCGGTAAAGCATGCCTGTTCACACCGTATGCAACAACTGCAAATTTATAGGTAGTACCATTAATAAAAAAGTTGTTTACGCCAGGTGGGAATGCATTTTGTGTTAAACTAATATGCCTAGAAATTCCTGAATTTGTGCCTAATGCAGTTGGCTTATATTCCCACACATTTGAGCCATTTGGCTGGAGTGTTTCAACAGAATCCATAACAGTTGTTATGCTGTCAACTAAATCATATATGGCAAGCAATCTTCTGTCTTCAGGATTATCTCCGCCTGTTCCCGGTTTGATCTGATAAATCTCGTAACCCTGGAACTTCCATGAACCTGTCAAATCGATCTTATCAAATTCATCGTATGCTTCAGAAATACTCGACCAATATAATGTAACCGCACCATTTCCATCCGCAACTGCATTAACCTGTGGTGGCGGAGGAAGAGGTATTGAACGGAAATTCAGGTCATAAATTCTCTGAACTCTATCAGCATTATTCAATAACACGCAAACACTCTGGAAGTTATCACTGCCGATACCAACAAAGCATCCTATAACTACTGTTTGTGTATCATTGGAATGCATTGTGAATGGTCCGCTGTTCTGCAGGAATCTTCCGTCATGTGATGCACTATCAAACCAGCCGGTTCTTGTACATGCGTTTCCGGGATACATAAAAAGTGTTGGCTGTCCTGAAGTTGGATTAATTCTTGGTCTTCCGCAGCCATCCAAGCCTTTCATTAGATTATAACCGGCACTGTATTCATCCGGGTCATTATTACACGGATCTGGTGCCGAGTTGATGAAATAATTGAAGCCTGTTAGCCCTAACTTAATATATCCAACCAATGTATCATATGGAAGGAAGGCAGAATCTGAAGGATTGCCTGTTTGTAATATCGGACTCTGCAAATACCTGTAACCAATGGCTGGCGGCGGAGTTCCGTAATTACAATCGTTGTTATCTGCATTATATACAAAAGCTACGTTCTTATTAGTATCACAACCCACTGCATCGTCACCGGCTCCGCAGGAACCGTTTCCAACATCTGCGTCATCAAACACTGAAATGTAAGTACTATCCCACTGATCATTGCTTCTGTTAATAACATGCCACTTAACAAAATACATATCTGTTAAGCCGGGAGAGTTAAACTGAAACGCCAATTGCTGAACTTCAACACCCATAGGAGGTGTCCCTCCGGGTAATGAGATCTGGGCTTGGTGTGTATTGTTTGTACAATTTGTATAATCCTGATATATCATGAACGATATTTCATCAGGCCTTGCCTCACTGTTGCCGATTCCTGGCCTGTCTCCATCAAAAGACGGCTGATAACCGGGGATTCCGTTAACTTCAACATAGGGCGCACCAAGATCTACAGGCCATGTGGACCACGCATCATAAGTAAATGTGTAGTTTCTTCCGCCTGCCAATTTGGTTTTAGTTCCACCTTCGGATAATGTCGGGTCAGTCAGCTGAACGTAATAAATCCTGAAACGCGGATCATTGCATACTGATTGAGGTGTAACTTGTCCCAACACGGGAATATTGCCCGGAGTGAAATGCGATGCATAGGCAGCAACAGCTGTTTTAATCGCACCATTGATCTTAGCGCCGACCCATATTCCGGAAGTATAATTTATTGTTTTTCTGTTTGGTGAACTAACCGGCCATATCATACCTGCATCAGAAGTCGGGAAAGTGATAAAGTCATAGTTAAATATTCCGTCAGATCTGAATGTAGTATTAATATTATTTCCCTGCATAAATAACTGTTGAATACTTGCATCGGTAGTTATCACAGGGAGATTCTTAGGCTTGTCTGCAAACGAATTACTTCCAATGAGCAGAAATGCTAATATCAGAAGAAGTATTTTATTATTTTTAACGTATTTATTCATAGTCTAATTATTTTCCAGATTTTAGTTAAAAAATAATCTAAGTCCGAGCCTTATTTGTCTTGGCGGGCCATAGTTGTTAATAGCATGTGATCTGATATTATAAAGCCTTACTGCTTCGGGGCCGTTTTGCTGCGCCCATTGCTTTCCGGGAAAACTATCAAGCCATCCGGTATAACCGGCTTCACCTGAACCATCAAAAACAGCATTTATCAATTCCTGATCAAGTACATTTAATGCCAGGAGATAAATGTTAGCATTAAGTTTATCGAATATCTTTACTGACTTATCAATCTTCAGATCGAGTTTATAATTCCATGGGTAATATGCTGAATTGATCGGAGCAATTGGCTGGTTGCCCTGAAGACCGGAAACAACACCCAGTGGATCTGTAGAATTATTCTGTGGAGTATATGGCCTGCCTGAATTAAAGCTGAATAGTACGTTTATTCCGAGTCTGGAAAGTACTCCGCCCCAGAATCCTTTGGGTACATCGTCTGTTCCCCATCTGTAATCAAGCTCAACAGCGCCGGTATGCCTCTGATCAAAATCAAGCGCATTCGGAAGTTTCGGCGGCTCATCGCCGTTGTATGCAACATTGCTTAAAGTGTTAATATCCGAACCGGTTCCAGATGCGAAGGCTAGTCCATAAGAAATAGAAGCCCTTAACCTGTTGATCCTTCTGAGATCAAGGCTAAAATCTAATCCTCTTATGATACCAAAATCACCGTTGTCATATATCGCAAAACCATAAGAAAGATCATATGCTTTAATATTTTTTGCCTGTATGAGATCTGATGTTTCTTTATAGTAAGCAGTCAAGCCTAAGGTCAGGTAATCACCTGCACTGTGCTTAATACCCAACTCATAAGCAGTCGTCTTTTCGGGTTTAAGCAACGGATTATTAAATATAGTAAAATATCCTACACCGCCGTCAGCAAGATCCCTTAAGACTCTCTGATTTGTGTAAAGATTCTCTAAAGCCGGCAACTGGACAAATTTTCCATATTGTGCATGGAAAACAGTCTTATCAGTTATCGGGAATGAGAACCCAAGACGCGGACTTACTATAATAGTCTTATCTACCTTTACGAAATCTGAGCCATTAAACTGGCCATCTGGTCCCTTTAAATCCTGGTAATCAATAGGAACTGTAGTATTTGGATCAAGATAATCAACCCTTATACCCAAATTTGTGTTAAAATAACTGAACTCCATCTTATCAAGGAAGTAGAAAGCTCCAACCCTTGGTTTCAATGGACCTTCTGTAACATTAAGTCCTGCATTGTCCAAATAATCAACATCCGATTCATTGCCAAATGGATCATACCCAAACGCATTCAGAAAAGCTGCATTACCGTCATCATCCGAAATAACCGGAGTATTTACAACAAAACCGGATGAATCACTGTACTTGTTGTAATTAATAGTAGAATATGAAAGAGGATTCACATCGTACATCCTGATCTTATATTGCTTGTACTCACCGCCAAATTTCAACTCATGATTACCAAATTTCTTTGTTAATACCTGGTGAGTGAAATTCAGGTTAAAGGCTAGCTGGTCTGTTTTTCTTTTTCCAAACAAATTATTAGCAAATACTGTAATTCCTGCAAGATCATACGGATTTCTGAAAACTCCAAAGTTCACGTTATTCGAGATCGAACTTCCGTTTGAACCTAAACCGGGAATCACGTTTGTATCACCAACTGCCAAATACCATGGATACGTCCATTGACCATTGCGATCCTTGTAAGTTTCATCCATACTGAATAAGCCAGGAGAGCCAACTGATGTTGACCTCAGGTATGATGCCTGAAGATCATAAAAAGTCTTTGAACCGAACAATTGATTTATTTTGAAAAATCCCTGTTGATTCTCATCTTTGATCTTCGGATTCATGAATGAATTATAAAGCCCAAATGAACCTACCCACTGCCTTGATTTTTCAATATTACCGCTGTATCCGGCTGTAAGGTTGATCTGTACTTTACCTTTAGTCATTTCATCGATGCTAATTATAGTCTTGCCTGTCCATGAGTGTCCGTCTCTTGAAAAATTAGGCAAAATTCCGTCCGGTGACCACAACAAAGCAACGTCTGTACTTACAGGCTGATCAACCAGGAAATATTGTCTTTCATAATTACCGAAGATACTCCAGTATTTAGCAAGTTTCTTTGTCGGGATAACCGGTCCGCCTAAACTGACACTATATATATTGTAACCTTGTGACCTTTTGCCAGCAATAAAATCTGATACAAGGTCAACAGATCCTGAAAATTTAGTTGAAGCCGATTTTGTAGTTACATTAATAACACCGCTAAGTACATTTCCATATTCAGCGCTGAAACCGCCTGTTAAAACTGCGAGTTCCTGCAATGCACCATTAGACACATTTGCAGTAGATGTCCTGTCAAGCGGATTATTTGTAACTATACCGTCAATTATGATCTGGGTCTCACCATCTCTTCCGCCGCGGATATTGATGTTCTGTCCCTTTTCATCCTGGACAATACCGCTTGTCTTTGCAACAATATTTTCGATTCCTCTGATACCGCCTTCATCAATTGTAGTTGAGCTGATAATCTTTCCGCTTCCATTATCAATCGTCTTGCGCTTTGCAATAATAACAGTAGTATCAAGAACAACGCCGCCTTGGGACATTGTAAAATTCACTTCAGTATTAATATCAGCGCTCACTTTTACATCTTTTTGGATCTGAGATTCGTATCCAACATACGAACATTTTACGGAATAAGTACCAACGGGAACGTTCAATATTGCATATTGACCGCTCTCATCAGTACCTGAGCGGAATTGAGTACCCTCAATCTCGACCCTGGCGCCAATAAGCAATTCGCCTTTGTCATCTCTGACAACACCGGTAACCTTACCTGTGGTGCCATAGAATTCAAAGCCGGAGCTCAATGTATCCGTAACTTTAAACGCAAGAATTAGAAGAAGGGCTAAAAAGAAATGGTTAAATAGCCTCATTTATATTACCTCCGATTTATTATTCAAAGAAAGCCCCGGCTAATTAGATTAACCAGGGCTGACTTCTTAATTAAGATTATTTTACAAGTATCATTTTTTTAGTTTCAGTAAATTCTCCGGCTTTTAAAGTATAGAAGTAAATTCCGCTTGCAAGGTTTGAAGCTGAAAATTCTACTTCTTTTACGCCGGCAGTTACTGCCTGATTATTTGCCAATGTTGCAACAAGTTTTCCGGTCACATCATAAACCAGCAAAGATACATTGCTTGCTTTTGGAACTGAGAACCTGATCTTTGTATTTGGGTTAAACGGATTCGGGTAATTCTGTTTTAATGAAAATCCGTTTGGAACCTCATTGGAAATATTGCTTATACCAATTATGCCTCCGGTTTCAGGATTGTACTTTCTGTAGATCTGCCATACCGGACAGGTTGGTGTAGTAGTGTTGGTAAAGCTTGTTGAACCAGGGCATTCTGATAACTGATAAGTTATCGAAATAGCTGTTGGTGTATTTCCGGTTACAGATACAGAAGGATAAATTTCATCAAGTGCAGCTGTATTCGTTAAATTACGCGGTGAGCTCCATGTTGCACCGTTATCATCTGAATACTGAACATAAATATCACTATAGTTATACGATCCGTCGCCGCTGTAACTTGTGCTGTTAACTGTATCAAGCTGAACGCCTGAATAAACAACAAAAAGCCTGGAACCGTCTGAAGAATATGCAAGGCTGGGATGTGACATAGCTGTCATTCCAACCTGAATGTTTCTCAGACTATTATTGAACACGTTCGTATCTGCCATAGGAAGATAGTTCGCATGATCAACAACTTTTACTGCAGTACCTCCGTTTATTGTCGGGTTATAGAACATCAATTTATAACCGCCTGCTGTTCCGAAGTTACCTGTTAATAATGTACCAAAAGCCCAGCATAAATTACCGGTTGGGCTGTAGATCATATCAGCATTAAACCAAGGGGCTACAGGAGTACCGTTAACAATTGTACCTTCTGAAAAAGCTGTTTGTTCAGAACCAAATGAAGAACCGCCGTCAGTTGATTCTTTATAGACCAATTTAGTAGGAGCTGTTGCAAACCAATAACCTACTGCAACTTTTCCGCTGCCGTTAGAAGCACAATACTGCCTTGCATTAGCCGGAACGCCTGTAAACAATACAGAAACAGGACCATAAGTATTTGTACTAGTATTATACTTTGCAAAATAAATAGAATCTGCAGTACCGCCGCCAAGCCATGCGCATGCAACCTCTGTTGCACTTACAGGCCAGCCAAAATTGTCACTTCCGGCACCTGTTGGCACCAATGTGCTTGTAAAAGAACCTGCACCAAGCTGAACATCAACTCCGGTATAGCCTCTTCTTGCACCTGCGACAAACTGCCTTCCTGTCAAAACAGGAGTTCTTGAGCCGTTTACAATCATTGGATGCAGATCCGGATAAGCGTTTCCGTCAGGATTAACTAAAATTGCATCGCCGGTTCCCCAAATTCCTCCGTTATTAAATGAATACTGATAAAACGATCTTCTGGCTGTTGATAACTGAGCGTTGACTGAATCCGTCTGATCTCCGGTAACGATAACAGTATCACCGCTGATCCAGATCCTGTGAAGGTTATTACCATTAGTTACATAATCATAATAGCCTCCCATGCCCTGAACGCTTCCAAGTGTATCAACCAAGCCTGATGGCTTATATGTTGAAGGAGCCTTTGACTCAATTACATTATTTCCTGTTTCCTTTGCATCGCTAAGCCTTTTAGGGCCGCCGACATTATAAGACATTGCTGCAATAAATGTTACAGCAACGACAAACAGAATCAATCTTTTCATTTCACTGCCTTTCGTTAAGTTAATATTTGTTGTTTTTATGAATAATTCTAAATAAATATAATTGAAATATCTTATGAAGTCAAGTATATTTTAAGAAATTATTAAGTGCTTATTATACAAAGATTTTAATTTTCGAGTGCGTAAGTGTCTGACATTTTTTGATAAAAAAAAGGGGCAAATTCAACATTTGCCCCTTCTGTTTTTGCTTATTTTACAAGCATCATTTTCTTTGTTTCTTTGAAGTTATCGGCTTCTAATGAATAGAAGTAAACACCGCTTGCATATTTCGACGCATCAAACTTAACTTCGTGTGTTCCTGCCTGAACCATTTCACCTTTCACTATTCTTTCAATTTCCCTGCCTGTAATATCAAATATCTTGATACTGACTGGCGATGCCTTTGAAAGCTGGAATCTGATTGTTGTTGAAGGATTAAACGGATTAGGATAGTTCTGTCCAAGTGAGAAACTCTCGGGAACTTCGATTGAAATTGTGTTAATTCCAATTGGAATATTATTTCCTGTAGCAGGATCTACCCTTGTATAAATAGGGTAGTTTCTTGAAACAGGTGCAGTTGTCTGAGTAAAGCTTGATGAACCCGGGTATGCTGACAAATAATATAATACGCCGAAGTTATTTGCAGTGTTTCCGGTTTTTGAAAGAACAGGATATATTTCATCACCATCTACAGTACAGCTGGCGATCTTTTTTGGTGTTGTCCACGAAGAACCATCATTTGTTGAATAACAAATGTAAACATCATTAAAAAGTAATGTTATTGGCGCAGGATAAACAACACTGTCTTTCTGAACTGACGAGAACACGCATGCAAGTGTTGATCCGTCATCTGTATATGCAAGTGTCGGATGTGAAATGTAAGTCATACCTGTTTGTATTTCGGCAGTAGAGTTGAATACCCAGGCAGTATCGCCAAGAACAGGCATATTTGAATGATCAGCAACAACAACAGGATTTCCGCTATTTACACCGGGTGACCATGAAAGGATCTTATATCCCTTAACGCTTGATACCGGCTGCGTGCACCATGCTGCTACAACTGTGGTTGAGTTTGGTTTGTAAATAAGATCCATACCGAACCAAGGAGCAGTACCGTCTCCATTTGCAACATAAGTTGTTGGCATAACGGTAGTCATTGCTCCAAAAGTATTGCCGCCATCTGTGGAAAGCTTGCCGGCAAGTTTTTCTGCATTTGCAGTTGATACATACCACATTGCGAAAACATTCTGCCCATTGGTAGAAGAAGCACATATTTTTCTGCCGTTTGCATCTATTTCGGCAGTTGGAGTTGCGATCTGAAGCCTAGCCCCATATGTATTTGTAGAATAATCATATTTCCTGAAGAACAAAGTATCACCTGACTGATAAACACCGCCAAGATTCGTTCCGCTTAACAGGCACGAGAAATAATCAGCACCGGGTGCCGGCACTAAATTTGTTGTTATTGAGCCTGCTCCAAGCTGTACATCAATACCTGCATATCCTCTGCTTCCTGGAGAGAACTGCCTTCCAGAAATTGTAATAGTTCTGGTTCCGTTCAGCATAACCGGCCAGATATCGGGATAAGCACCGCCAAGTGGACGTGGAGCTACTTCTATAGGAGAAGAAAGCCATGTTTGCCCGCCATCTGTGCTCACTTGATAAAGAGCTGTTCTGCTGTTTGAAACTTGTGCATTCACAGAATCAGTATACTGTACAGCAACAATAACGGTATCACCAAGCACAACAAGCATTCTCTGGTTTTGTCCGTTTGTCTGATAGTCCCACCATGTAACCATTCCGGGAACACTCATGCTCGTATCAATTGCAGCTGCTCTTGTGAATGCAACCGGATTAAGATTCCTGTTGAGATTTAATGATGTTCCATTTTCCAGTGATTTGTCACGGATGCCCTGGTGGCCACCGGCAAATACCACAATATTAAATACGAGGAGCAACAAGATTAGAAGTGGTTTTTTCAATTTAATTCCTTTCGTTAATTTATAAATGAAATTTTATTTAATTAGAATCATTTTCTTTGTATCGGTAAAACTTCCCGAGTTAAGCGTGTAGAAATAAACACCACTCGGTAAACCGGAGGCATTAAATTCGATTTCCTTTGCGCCAGATGTCTGCACTTCATCAACAAGTGTTTTAACTTCGCGCCCAAGAACATCAAATACTTTAAGCGTTACAAGTCCGGATTTAATAATATTATATTCAATCTTGGTTGACGGATTGAACGGATTCGGATAATTCTGTGTCAGACGGTATTCTTTGAGTAAATTCTGATTGTTTATTATCCCAATTGGAGGTAATGCTGCCATTTTTCTATATATCAGTGTATTCCGTGAAGCCGGAGCTGAGCCGCCAAATGAAGAAGGACCAACACCCGGATCTTTCATGTAAGTAATATGCAGTTCATACGGATTGCCGGGGGTTCCGGGATTCCAGGCAGAAACCGAAGGATATGATTCATCAATATTAGGTGTATTGGTAATTCTGATCGGATTAGACCAGGTTGAAGCATTATCAAGTGAATAACTGCAGAAGATATCTCTTTGATTATAACCGCGGGATGTATCAGGCATTGTTACGCTATAAACACAATACAATGTGCTGCCATCTGCACTCCATCCCATCGATGGAAAATCAATATTAAACACAAAAGACATGGTAGCTACATAACTTGTGGCTGCACCTAACTGTGCCACAGTAGCAACAACAGATGTATTACCGTCAGTTCTGGTTACAACAAGCCTGGCTTCGCTATAAAGATTATCATTAGTTATGGGGTAAGCCAAGAACCACATGTCAGAATTTTTCTTATATGTAAAACCTGAACCGCCTGCTGTTGAAACAGTATCCTGATCCCCATTCACCGTATAAGGATTAAACACAGGGGTCACTGGACCCCAGTTCGTACCATTATCTGTAGAAGTTCTCTGGTATATTCTGCTGTTAAATAACGTATCATCCTGAGTAACCGGAGCCATTATTGCAGTAACTCTGCCATTACCGTTAGTTGCCATGTGGAATCTCATATTGCTTCCAATTGTAACTCCGGGCTGAAAGACACCACTCGTAAAATAAATTGGTGTATTTGCACCTAAGCTGGTCCCGTTCCATGTTGAAACATAAAGAGTTTCAAGTCCATTGGCACTAACGTTTCTTCTTGAGAGGATTGAAATATTCCCATTGCTCAAAACTGCATATTGCGGCCATATGCCAAAAGGTGCCGGCGAAGGATGGCCGTATTCAGTGAAAGTTCCGGCAAGAACGTCAATATCAACATATAAATTAGTATTGAGTGCGCTCCCGACATTTGTGCTGTGATTTGCAATTACAGCAGCTCCGGTGCCAGTCAACTGCAGTACCCCAAATCCTGATCTAACGTCAGGAACATCAACGTTGAAATCCCATGACTGTCCGCCATTAGTTGTGAAGGAATATTTCGTCCTCCTTGAAGTTGCTCCGGCAAAATCCAAC
>JAUQWT010000113.1 GCA_030835005.1 Ignavibacteria bacterium
GAATGGCAGGAAAAAAATCTTTTCAACAAGTATTTCCAGATCATGGCAAATAACGGATATGTAGTTATTGTGCCAAATTTCCGCGGAAGTACAGGATACGGGAAGACATTCCAGAGCAAAATATATAAAGACTGGGGCGGAGACGAATTTAAAGATGTACTTGCTGCTTATGATTATCTTCTGAATTCAGGTTACACCGAAAGATCAAAGATCGGAGTCTTAGGAGGCAGCTTTGGTGGATTTATGACATTGACGTGCATAACGAAAGCACCTGAGTTGTGGAAATGCGCCGTTGATATATTCGGGCCCTCTAACCTCTTTACTTTCCTGAATTCAGTGCCCGAGCATTGGAAACCCGGAGCAATTGCTCTTGTTGGCGATCCTGAAAAGGATAAAAAGATGCTCAAAGAAAGATCGCCAATTAACTTCGTTGATAACATCAAGTGTCCATTATTTATCATACAGGGCAAAAACGACCCAAGAGTAAAGCAGGCGGAATCAGACCAGATAGTTGAAAGCATGAGATCACAAAATAAGGAAGTTGAGTATTTAGTGCTTGAAGATGAAGGCCACGGTTTTTCAAAAGTATCAAACCAAATACTCGTTTGGAGTAAGATGATGAGTTTTCTTGATGCACACCTGAAGTAAATGCAATGGAACAATTAAGTAAGATCATAGACGGTAAAGAGATTTCTTCACAAATAATTGAAGAAGTTAAAACTGAATTGAAGTCGTCCGGTGTTCAGCCGGGTCTAGCTTTAATTCTTGTTGGAAATAACCCTGCATCTGAAATATATGTGAAAATGAAAGAGAAAAAGTGCGCCGAGCTTGGGTATTATTCCGTAACCGATAAACAGCCTGAGGTTATTTCAGAATCAGGTTTACTGAGTTTGATCCACAAATACAATAATGATGGCAGAATTCACGGAATTCTTATTCAGCTTCCTTTACCGAAACATATTAACGAGATGAATATTCTTGAAGCCGTTGATTACAAAAAAGATGTTGACGGCTTTCATCCTGTTAATGCAGGAAGATTGATGATTGGCGAAAAATGCTTTCTACCCTGCACTCCGGCGGGAATACATGAGCTTCTTATTCGATACAATGTTAATATAGCAGGTAAAAACACAGTGGTTTTAGGAAGAAGTAACATTGTTGGCAAACCTATAGCCAATATTCTGATCCAAAAATCAAGATTTGCCAACGCTACTGTAACAGTTTGCCACAGCTCTACTGAAAATATCATAGAATATACAAGGCGAGCAGATATAATTATTGCTGCAATCGGCAAAGCCGGATTTGTAGCCGGTGACATGGTGAAAGACGGCGTTGTTATAATTGATGTAGGGATAAACAGGATTGAAGACAAGACTTCAAAGAAAGGTTACAAAGTTGTGGGCGATGTTAATTATGAAGAGTGCTTACCAAAGGCTTCGTTGATTACTCCAGTTCCCGGTGGAGTTGGACCCATGACAATTGCCATGCTTATGAGAAATACGCTTGATTCAGCACTGAAGAAGGTTTACAATTGACAGTAAATGGTTAAGTCTTACATCGAGCTTGAAATTGCATTTAATGAATCAACTTATGACCTTATTTATAATACACTTTACCTTAACGGATTAAATTCAATACTCGAAGAAAACGGAGCAGTAAAAGTTTATCTACCTGAGGGTGAGGCTTCTCTTGCTGAGAAGATCAAAACTGAATTGCTTGAATCAGGGATGATGAATGAAAAGGATATAAGCATTGAAGAATATGCTAATCATGACTGGAACAAAGAGTGGGAAAAGACAATTGAGCCTGTTTACATCGCAGATAAACTCGTGATCTGCCCATCATGGAAGCGAAACGTGATTGACACAACAAAAGGCATCATCCCAATTGAAATTGACCCTAAAATGTCATTTGGCACGGGACATAATGAGACAACACAGCTTATTTTAGATCAAATTTGTCGTTACATCACTCCTCTAACCGACAGATACATGCTTGATTTCGGCTCAGGCACCGGCATACTTGCCATAGCTGCAGTGAAACTGGGAGTCGAAAGAGTTGTTGCCATTGAAATTGACGATGATTCAATTGAAAATGCAAAGGAATATTTTGAGATTAACGGAATCAACAAACAAGTTACCCTGTATCAAATGGATATAAATCAGATTATCGAAAGCGGCTTTGATGTCATTGCGGCAAATATAACAAGCAATGTTATCATTCCGAATCTGCCAGTTATTTACAGCAAACTTAAGCCCGGCGGCAAGCTTTTTCTTACTGGAATACTCAAAGATGAAGCCGAAGATCTGATAAATCACCTGACAAGAAACAATTTCACAATGAGAGAGCTTAAACAGCAGGCAGAATGGTCTGCTTTTTATGCCATAAAACTTATTAATGTATGATCAAGACGACAATTGATATCGGTACGAACACAATGCTCATGCTTATTGCTGATTATGATAAAGAAACTTCATTGGTCAGAACACTGCTTGATATACAACGAGTACCACGTCTTGGCAAAGGGGTTGATTCGAACCGCAACATTTTGCCTGAATCCATACAAAAAGCAATTGATATATTGAATGAATATAAAGGAATCAGTAGTGAATATAAATCCAAAACTATAACTGCTACTGCGACAAGCTTCATAAGGGATGCGCACAATAGAGATGAATTCATTAAGTCCGTTAAAGATTCCACAGGTATTCAGATAGAAATACTCTCAGGCAGTGATGAAGCCAAGTGGACATATCTTGGCGGGATATATGATAAACTGGATAACTCAATCGGCAGGATCACAACAATCGATATCGGCGGCGGCAGTACAGAGATCACCACTGATTTCACCTTGGCAAAAACTTTACGTGAACTTACTCATCAGGAAGTAACCGGA
Organism: Ignavibacteria bacterium; assembly: GCA_030835005.1. Classification (GTDB taxonomy): domain Bacteria; phylum Bacteroidota; class Ignavibacteria; order Tepidaquicellales; family OLB5; genus OLB5. Next base: position 2,897 of record JAUQWT010000113.1, read on the forward strand.
AAAAGCATGAATATAGGTTCAGTCAGAATAAATGAAAAATTCCTTAATGTTCATCCGCCTTCTTTCGAAAATATTGTGTCGGCAGAAGAGTTCATCAATGAACATCTCGGGCAGATCGATTTTGATATTTCAGGGACAAAACTAATCGGCCTTGCCGGGACTGTTACAACGCTTGGAGCGATAATACTGGGATTGGATAAATTCGAGGCTGATAAAGTTGATAACTTAGTCATTACAATTAGCGAAATTAAAATCATTTTGAGAAGGCTTGCTTCAATGACTCTTGAGGAATTACACTTTATGGGTGATTACATGACCGGCAGAGCGGATATTGTAATTCCCGGAATACTAATATTGAAATGTTTTATGAAAAAATTCGGATTTGATGAAGTGAGGGTTTCTACAAAAGGATTAAGATATGGCGTATTTCTGAAGGAAGTGCTGTAGAACATTGTAATGTGGTGTCAGGTATATACCTGACACTTCGAACTTTTTTTACTTCGTCGTTAAATCTATTATCCCTTTATAGACCAAATTCACAGCAATTGCTAAGATAAAAAATCCCATCATTCGGGTTAAGATATTTATTCCATTTGCTCCTAGTTTTTTCATTAGCGGAAGCGAAAGGATCAAAAACAAATATGTAACAATCCCTATTCCCATTATACCTATAACAAATCCAATGTAATCCTCAACATGCTTTGCTCCGCTGGAAAGTCCGATAACCGCCCCAATTGCGCCGGGCCCGCTGAGTATAGGCATCGCCATTGGCATGAAAGAAATATCTTTGTTTTCCGCAATGGGTGCTTTATCCTTCTCGCTATCTGCTTTCGAATTAACCATTTCCCAGCCGGTATTTGCTACTATTAAACCGCCGGCGATTTCAAGCACTCCAAGCGATATTCCAAATAACTCAAGCAGCAATTTTCCGATCAGCAGAAAAGTTATCAGTATAATAAAAACGTTGATGGAAATTTTCTTTGCCTGTAGTTTCCTGAATTCAGGTGTATCGTGCGCGGTCAATCCCGAAAATGAGGGCACTCCACCGATTGGATTAATCAAAGGGAATAATGCGCTGAACGCAATGCCCGCAAATGTGAATATATCTGTAATTGACATTTTGTTATTTTAGTAAACTTCTCTTATTTATTGTTCCCCTCCTTTTTTAAGGAGGGGAGCGAATTACACTTGTACTCAACCAAAATCTGTTAATCTATCTCACAATACTTCAAATTTATTATCCCAAGACCGTCAACGTACATGCCAGAGACCTTCTTCTGCTTAAGGTATATGTACTGATTATAATACACGATCATCCATGGCGAATCCTCGAATACTATTTTATCAATTTCGCGGTAAACTTTCATTCTGTCATCAAAATTAGTGAGCTTTAAGCCAAGGTCATACAATGAATCAACACGCGCATTTTTGTAATGTGATGTATTCGGTCCAATAGGCGTTTCATTCTTGCTGTAGAACAAAGCGTAATAATTTTCAGGGTCATAATAATCCGCGCCCCAGTTTGCGCGCCAGAAAGTTAACTTGCCTTCGTTTTGAGCTGAACGGTGTGTTGCGCCAAGCATTTCCTCTATCTGCAGGTCAATGCCAAGCTCCCTGAATTGCGCCTGCAATGCCTCACATAGCTCGCGCTGAGATTCATCGTTATGGTAAACTATCTTTAAGGTTAATCCTTTGCCGTCGGGATAGCCCGCTTCTTTCAATAACTGCTTCGCTTTTTCCTTATCGTAGCTGTATCCTTTCACATCTTCTGAAAAGCCGGGCATACCTTTGGGCAGCGGGCCGTTGACGCCCGGAAATCCTTTATTCTTCAAAACGAACTTTACGATCTTATCTTTATCAATTGCGTAGTTAAGCGCCTGTCGAAGCTTTTTATTTTCGGCAAGAACATTATTCTTTCCGCCTTCCATTTTTGTATTTAGCATCGTTGCAAGGTAAACCGTATTCAGGTAAGGCTGCTTCACGAGATCGAAATTATATTCAGGCTTTAAGGTGCCGTTATCTTCGGTAATCATTCCATAGACATCCACTGATGGTTTTTCAAAATCAAGCTTGCCGCTATTGAAATCGAGGAATTCTGTCTCCGGACTGCGGATGAACGAAACCGAAAATCCGTCAATCTTAGGAAGTGATGAACCATCTTTATCCTTTGCCCAGTAGTTCGTGTTCTTCTCACATAAAAGCTCTTTATCAACTTCCCACTTTACAAACCTGTACGGACCCGTACCAACAACCCGAAATCCAAAATCAGCTTTGTAAAACTCAACTGCTTCTTTGGGATATACATATCCATACGGCATTGTAAGTATGCTCATAAACGGCGCAAAGGGCTGAGTGAGCTTTATCTGGAACACCGAATCATTAACGGCAACAAATCCGCTGATCTCTTTTACCTTATCCGGTGCATCGGAAAATGCTTCAGCGCCTGCTACCTTATCACGGTAAACCCATAAGCCTCTTGTCTTAGCGCGCGGATCACACACTCTTTCATAGCAGTATTTAAAATCTGCGGAGGTGACTTTCCTCCCCTTGCCTCCCGGAAAACATTTATCATCATGGAAGAAAACATCAGTCCGCAAACTGAACGTATAAGTCAAGCCGTCGGGAGATATTTCATAGCTCTTGGCAATAAGCGGCTGGAGCTTTGCGTCCTTATCATACTCAACAAGTCCCTCGCACGTGTTAATAAGCACATGCAGTGCGGGATAGTTATTTGCTGTTATTGGATCAAGGCTTTCGATGCCGTTAGGCTCGTTATACCTAAAGATCTTATCGGTAGAGTCTTTTTTAGTGCAGTTTAGAGAGCTTAAAGATATACCTAAAAAAACAGCGAGAAGAAGATTTCCCGCTGCTTTTAAATATCTTAATTCTTTTGTCTTTTTAATAATTTATTGAATTATTTAAAGAAATTGATGGATTTAGGCTAATTTTAGTGCATCCTTGGGGGCTCGAACCCCAGGCCTAATGATTAAGAGTCATTTGCTCTACCAACTGAGCTAAGGATGCCCACAAATATGCAATTTTCATCGTTTTCATTCAATCCCTTTTTTGATATTGTAAACAGTAATATCAAAGATTAACAAAATGAATAGGCTCGAATCTTAAAATCATTTACTTACAAAAAAAGTATCATCACATGATTTGCATAAGAGACTTCGGTGTGTTAAATTAATCCTGACATAGAAAATGAACAACATCAATCTAAAATCACGCGGCGCAGCACAAAATACGAAGAACCGCTTCGAGACTTTTCATTTTGATTTTAATGACGAGTCGCTGGAAGAGTATTATGATGAAGACGGCAATATTGAAATAAGGCGCATTCCCACACAATTCTTCACAGATCACAGCAAAAGTATTCTTGCTAAAAATGACTCGCCCGATCTTGGATTTGATTACAGCATCAATCCATACCGCGGTTGTGAGCACGGCTGTATTTACTGCTATGCCCGTCCAAGCCATGAGTATTTGGGCTTTTCCGCAGGGCTGGATTTTGAAACAAAAATTATGATCAAACCCGATGCTCCTAAGCTGCTCGATGAAGCCCTCCGCAAGAAGTCATGGGTTCCGCAAACTATAATGTTCAGCGGGAATACTGATTGCTATCAGCCCGTAGAGCGAAAGCTCGGCATAACGCGCGAATGCCTTAAAGTGTTTCTGGAGTTTCGCAATCCAGTAGGCATCATCACAAAAAATGCTTTGATACAAAGGGATATTGATGTACTTAAAGAAATGGCTGAGCTAATGATCGTCAACACGGTCATTTCAGTAACGACC
>JAUQWT010000009.1 GCA_030835005.1 Ignavibacteria bacterium
TCAATTGAGCCGATATAGCCATAACCGCTTTGTTTAACTCCAACCCAGGGAGTCCCGCTAACGGCTCCAATACCCTGGTTAACTCCAATCATACCTGATTCAATTTTACGAGCAATACTAAGTGCTTTCTTTCTATTCTTAGACCATATCGTTGCGCCCAGTCCAAAAGGGGAGTCATTAGCAAGCTTCAACGCCTCATCAGCGCTCTTGACTTTCTGAATTGCTACAACCGGCCCGAAAGTCTCCTCATTCATAATGCGGTGTTTGTGAGATAAATTGGTGATGAGTGTCGGTTCCATAAAGAATCCCTTTTTGTTTTTTGGAGCTTTTCCTCCTGTAATAAGATTTGCGCCGTTCTTAACGGCATCATTAACCTGCGAGAGCACATTCTGTCGCTGTTTGTGGCTCACTAGTGGTCCCATTTGAACAGTTTCGTCATAACCGCTGCCATACTTAAAATTCCTTACACCATCAGCTACAAGAGTTGTGAATTTATCTGCAATCTTATCCTGAACATATATTCTTTCTACAGAAACGCATACCTGTCCTGTATTACGCAATGAACCATTAACAGCAAAGTTAGCAGCTTTTTGAAGATCAGCATCGTTTAAAACTATCATCGGGTCTTTGCCGCCAAGCTCAAGCACGATGCGTTTGAGCTTATCTCCGGCAACGCGCATTATATGCCTGCCAACAGACTGTGAACCCACAAATGCGATCATTTCAATACCGGAATGTATCAGATAATCGCCAACTTCATCTGCACCCTGTACTAAATTTATAACTCCTGGCGGAAGATGCTTATTGAAAATATCAAATATTGCTTTGCCGGTTAACGGAACCATTTCAGATGGTTTGAATACAACGGTATTTCCTGCTATCAAGGCAGGTGAGAGCAGTGTTTCCGGCATACTTACCGGGAAATTCCAGGGAGTAATAACAGCACAAACACCAATTGGTGTTCGGTGCAATTCGGTTATCAAATTTTCCTCTTTGAGCATTTCAACCTTAAGAGCTGTCTTTGCCTGTTCAATTGTTTCACGGATTCCGTAAGCGACCGCATGAGTTTCACCAACTGCAGATTTATACAACTTTCCCATTTCATCAGTAATGATCTTACCAATAATTTCTTTCTGTTTGATAAAATCCTTTGCTGCGGCTTCAAGCATACGGCTTCTTTGGGCAAGTGACAAATTGCTCCAGCCTGTTTGAGCTTTTCTTGCCCTGCTTACTGCTTTATCAATTTCTTTTTCCGAAGAGCATTTGATCTTCGCAAAAACTTTGCCAGTTGCGGGATTAATATCATTAATGTATTTTAATTTCATTCTTGTTTTGTTATTCCCACGCAAATGGGAATCAATTTATTTTCTAAAGATCTATTTTTTCTTTTCTACCGAGCTCTCAATTTCTGCCTCAATATCCTGCATTGGCAAGCCCATTATTTCTCTTGCTCGGTTAAGTGCATCATCAATATTGCCGCGGATATTATCTTCACCTATTTTATCAAGTAAGCCCGCTCTTTCGCTTGCAAACATTGGCTGAGCGTGAATACCCGAAATTACTAGGATCGTATTATTCTTTTTACAATCATAGTAAAAATCTTCAAGTGTTGCAATGCCTGTCGAATCAATTGCAGGAACATTCCTAAGCCTTATTATAAGCACCTTAGTTGATTTATTAACGATACGAATTGCTTCCTTGAACTTGCTTGCCGCACCAAAAAAGAACGGGCCGTTAATTTCATATATCAGTACGCCTTTTGGAATGCTCTTATTCTGAATTGAATTTACTCCACTGTCATCTATCTCCGTCTTTTCATCGAACTCTCTTGAAATTACACCTACGTTTGTTACCTCAGCCATGCGCTTCATAAACAGCATTGCCGAAAGTACCATACCTACTTCAATAGCTATAGTGAGGTCAAATACTACAGTCAAAAAGAAAGTCGTTAGAAGCACCACTACATCACTTTTGGGCATCTTTAACTGCGCCTTAAACTCGCGCCATTCACTCATATTATACGCCACTACCACAAGAATCGAGGCAAGAACACATAGCGGTATCATTCCTGCATACTGCCCGAAAAAGAGCATTATTAGCAGCAATACTAATGAATGTGTTATTCCTGCAGCCGGAGTTTTACCGCCATTGCGGATGTTTGTTACAGTCCGCGCAATTGCCCCGGTGGCCGGTATTCCGCCAAAAAGGGGAGTGATAATGTTGGCCGCCCCGTTTGCGATAAGCTCCATATTAGACCTGTGCTTGCCGCCTATCATACCATCTGCTACAACTGCGGAAAGCAGTGACTCAATTGCCGCAAGGATAGCAATTGTAAAAGCAGCGGGGGCGAGCTCATAGACCTTTGAATAAGTTATGACCGGAAACTGAGGAGATGGAAGCGAATTTGAGAGCGCCCCAAATCTTGAAGATATCGTCTCCACATTCAGTCCAAATATGTAAACTATGAGTGTACCAACTATTAAAGCTATGAAAGTTGAGGGTATTTTTTTTATGAATTTTGATAGCCCAATTACAATAAATAATGATATAGCTGATACTATTAACGTATTGGTATTTAAAGTGGTTATATTGTTCAGATAAACCGGAAACTTTGCAAGAAATTCTGAAGGCATTTCCTTGATATCAAGGCCAAGCAAGTCCTTGATCTGAGTTGTGAAGATTATCAATGCGATTCCCGATGTAAAGCCTGTTATAATCGGAAGGGGAATGAACTTAATAAGTGTACCAAGTTTCATGAATCCCATAAACACAAGTATTATACCGGCCATGATTGTAGCGATCATCAGGCCATCCATTCCATACTTCTGTACTATTCCGAAGACAATCACTATGAATGCACCCGTCGGGCCCCCGATCTGAACCCTGCTGCCTCCCAATGCGGAGATAATGAATCCGGCCACAACAGCAGTAATTATTCCGTTATTTGGCGACACTCCCGAAGCTATGCCAAATGCAATTGCAAGCGGTAAAGCTACTATTCCAACTATAATGCCGGAGGAAACATCACTGAAAAAGAGGTGTTTGTTGTACGTTTTAAGAGTTGTAACAAGCTTGGGTACTAGCATTGAGAGTATTTACCTCGCGGCACAGCGGTTAGGGCCGATCTCAAGATCTTCAGCGTAATCCAAAGGTATTATCACACCTGCCTTATTGAACTTCTTTATTGTTTCGTAGTTTGGTGGTGTTGAAGGAATTGCTTCTGTCAGAAATTCTGTGAATTCAGTCTTTGTTTTAAGATTCAATGCTTTCGAGGACTTCTTCAGTTCGCCAAGTGATAAAGTAACCGGGCGAATAGTGGTTTTTGTAAAATGAGAAGGAAAGATATCTACGGAATCATCCAGTTTAAAGATCACATTTTGGAGTGTGTCGTATAAAATTTCAGCCCCTTTTGTAGTTTCTGCTTTTGTCCTTGCAAGGTCAGGCCTGCCCGGACTTTCAAGAAGCAGCAGATCGCCGCACAAAAGAGCTTTGCCATTAATCAGAAATGAAACACTTCCATCAGTATGACCTGGAGTATCCAGAACTTCGATCTTAACTCCGTTTAGCTCAATTGTCTTTGAACTGTTAATTGGTTTAAATAAGAACACCTTATCTACATCAATTTCATTAACAGAGTAATCGAGGTTTAACTTTTTTGCAAGGTCCATCCCGCCGGAAAAATGATCTGCATGTGCATGTGTATCAATAACAAATTTTATTGTGAGTCCATTAGCCCTGGCATAATCCTGGTATTCCTCGATGAATATTGAAGGCTCTATTACAGCTGCAGAACTGTCTTTTTTCGAATACACTATGTAAGAGAGGCATCCTTTACCGATCCTTACCAACTGTACAATTACAAAATCATCATAATCTAGCTTATAAATATCAAAGTTCTCATTCCAGCCCTTCATACCTTTTTCAAGAGAAACAGCATTATAATCCATTTCCCTTAGTATTGAAGCTGCAACCTGAGAGTTTATTCCGCGCGCGCATATTGAGATTATGAATTTGTCTTTTGGTATTTTACCTAATTTATCCTTGATTTCAAGGAATTTCCCTTCTGAAATAAGATTGTTTACCGGGATATTAATACTTCCTTTGATATTCCAGTCATCGAATTCATCTGATTCCCTGATATCTACAAGCAGATATCCGTTTCCGCTACCGT
>JAUQWT010000114.1 GCA_030835005.1 Ignavibacteria bacterium
AATGACGAAGGGAACCCCGTATTTACAACTGCATCTACGATTGCACTGATAATATATTTCATGTTCGCAATGCAGTGCCTTTCTACACTTGCCGTTGCACGCAAAGAGACCGGCTCATGGAAAATAACAATGCTCCAGCTGGTTATTTATACGTTTATGGCTTATGTACTGGCATTTATTGCACGTAACGGTTTGAATTTGCTGGGTATACAATAGTGGCATACTATCCCCTGTTTAATGGTTTAATTTATCAACAAAACCGCTTAAATTTGTATAATAATCGAAAGGATTTCTAACATGAGAAAAACTCCGGCATTTCTAACAATATCATTTTTGTTGATAGCTGTTATAATCGGATTCACTTCATCAGTTGCTAAGTCTGATAAAGCAAATTGTGAGGCCTATCTGTATATATCAAACAATTCATTGTTTGAAATTAACGTAACAGTAGATGGATTCCCCAGCGGGAACCTGCTGGTTGGCAAGAGCAAGACCTATACAGTGAATCTCGCCAACGATCAGGGTAAGCGTATTAAAGTAAAAGTAGAATACCAGGATCCTGATTATATTGATCCAAAGGCAATTACATATGTGACAAAGCAGAAAGTTGAGTGCGGCGGAAGTGATTCCGTATTTGTGGCTTTTTCCAAGTAGGCTATAGGAAAATTATCGTACATAAAAAAGCCCGCTTAATGCGGGCTTTAGAGTGTTTCGTCAAATCTTCACTTAACCAGTACCATTTTTTTTGTTTCAAATAAGTTACCGTCAACAAACATCGAGTAGAAATACAACCCCGAAGCCATGTCATTTGCATTGAAGCTCAGAACATATTCACCTGCCGGCAATTTAGTGTTCACAAGCGTCTTCACTTCCCTCCCAAGCACATCAAATATCAAGATACGTACTCCGGATTGTTTTATCAGTGAGTAACTTATATTTGTTGAAGCGTTAAACGGGTTCGGGTAATTCTGGCTAAGTTTCATTTTTACCGGTACGTGATTGTTCTCTACTGCAATTGGGTCGAAATACTGGAAATTCATACACCAACTGAGAAGCTCACCCTGCACTACAGTTGAAAGATTCAGTATCCTCAGCCTCCACAATCCCTGAAGCTCTGTGTTATCAAGCACTGTTAATTCAGCTTCAGGCTTAAAATGTCCGGTAAATGGGGGAGTTCCTTCTTTTATTGAGAGTTCAGCTTCATCATCAAACGTAGTGTTGGTGTAATTATCCCCTTCTCCTCCGTTCTCTTTGCTGAGCAAATGCATGGGTATGCCGTCCCGAATCAGCCAAATATAGAGATCCTGATCATTTGTATGATTGATAGAAAGGTTTACATCCAGATCCAGTATCAATCCCCTGTTCGGTATGATTACCGAATCATACACAATTGTCTGGAATGGCAGCATCCTTGGAACTGTGTTGGAACACTGGCTCGACTGGTCAAAGATATAGTAATAGAAGAATTCCGGCGGAGGTACCGTACCCGGTGGTTCAAATCCCCTCCCGCCATAAGGAAGGGTCCCTATCATGTTACCCGAAGAATCCTGTGCTGCTATGTAGTACGAAACTTTGGTTCTCAGCGGATATCCGTGTAATAAGAACCTGAAAGTATCAAGATTATTATAGAAAGCATTCACCGAATTGAAATTTCCACCTTCGGATTTGTAATACAGCCTCGGAGCATTTCCCGCACCGGCTATGCCGAATGATGAACTTATTATAACCTCAACCACTCTGGCCGAAGTATCATTTGTACTTGTTAGCGGCGTATGTCCAAAATTGATTATGTAATCTCTTTCGATGACCAATAAACAAGCCAGCGCAGCTCTGGTTATACTAAGGAAGTATGGCTTATTAAGATTTTGAAAATTATCATTTACAGTATGATAATTGAAATTGAAGTCAGGATACCCATCTTCGATAAGCAGCACTCCTTTATAACCTCTTTGCTGAAAAGATATTTCATCACTCCCTGCCCCGGATCTTTCCGGATTCAGGCCGGGCTGGTATATTCTTACAGCACTGAACATTAACTCTGATAAAGATGCTGAGTTTGAATCAGCCCCAACTCTGACTTTTCCGTCATTATTTGAATCCCAGGCTATCATATCCATATTGATCACTGCAATAATTGAATCGCCCTTCCTTTTGCATGAATCTGCATATGCATCACTGCCGAACATTCCATACTCTTCTTCATCCCAGGCAGCAAATATGATCGTATATGGAAGATCAAATACCTTCAGAATCCTTGCCGCTTCTAAAACCGCGCTTGTACCCGAGGCATTATCATCTGCACCGTGAGTTGTATCGGGAATGAGTCCGCTGACATAGTCATCATAATGACAACAAAGAATTATCTTCTGGTTCGGATATTTGTAACCTGGTTTAGTAGCCAGTACATTAACTCCGGTCGGGCTGAATTGCCAGCACTCTGCCTGGTATCCCAAATTTTTGAATCTTTCATACAAATACTGAGCTGCAAGTTGGTTACTTTCAGATTTCCAAAACCGGGATATAATAGTTCTTACTTCCGAATCGATAATTGCTGTTGTATCACCTGTCAATTCACGGTTAAACATTGAAAGTGACTCAATTGATACTTTTGAAATTATATCCTCAATTTCAGGATGATAGCAGCTTTGGGAATAAAGTTGAAAAGGAACAATGCTCCATAGAGCAACGAAAAACAAGACGTGCTTTGAGAAATTACGGGTCAGAAATGACTTATGTGATCTTTGGATGGAGGCCGGCAAAGAGAGCTTATGGTTAGTTTTTTCCATTTTAAGCCTCCTTGTAAGCAGTATATCAAATATAGGTCAGGAATCTTGATTTAGAAACGCAAAAAACAGAAATTATTAATTCTTTATGAACGAGGAATTTTTCAACTTCTTAATCAATCTTAACTTCTATTTTAATATGAATACAATACCTGTTTTGAACTGAAAAAACCTGTAATTCCTGCCTCCGCCTCCAAAATCTATTTCACCGGCTTCAATAAACACGGTTTCAAGTGAAAGCATTGCCCAGTTGTTCAGGTAATATTCGCCCCCTGCCCTTAGATTATACATAACCAATACATCTATATGGCTTCCGCTATTACCGTAACTAGCGTAGACCTTGCTTCCGCCTATTCCCAGGGCAGTATAGATATTCCCCTTCTTGAGCGGAAATCTGTATTTCACAATGGGCGAATATTGATGGATAGTGAAACTCCTTTCAATATTTCTTTGCAGATATTGATCGTAAGCAGTTTCGTTCCCAAATGAGAGGTCATAGTTGAAGCCTATGTACCAGTTTTTTCCGGTATGGATTTCGGCGTTAATATCTGCTGAGAAACCATGCGGTATATTTGCATTTGAAATAGAGGCTATACCTATACCATGTGTGTAGGCAGTATGGTAACCGGCTTTAATTGAAAGTAACGATTCAAAATTGTGTCTCTTGCTTTGAGAAAAGGTGTAAGAAAGCGTAACCGCTATGAGCAAAAATCCGGCAATAAAATATTTCATACATTTATTATTTTAAGAGTATCATTTTTTTTGATTCGATATTTTCCTGTGATCGCAATACGTAAAAATAAACACCGCTTGCAAAATTTGATGCATCCCAATCTGCACTGTAACTTCCTGCATTCATTTGCTGATTCACAAGCTTTGTAATTTCCCTGCCGTTCATATCATATATAGTCAATTCAACAAATCCGTGTTCAGGCAGTTCGAATTTTATTCTGGTAACAGGGTTAAACGGGTTGGGGTAGTTTTGGGATAAAGAATAGCTCCTTACTATTTGTGTCTGAATATTATTGACTGGGATCAAAACGCCGCTGTTTGTAGTTTTCAGGATTGCGCCTCCGGACCCGACAACGTAACCGGCATCAGCACTCGTAAAGAATACCGATGCCAGGTTCTTTCCGGTAAATCGGGATGGGGTGAACCAGTTTTCACCATTGTTCGTTGTCTTCAGGAAAATACCGGTTTCTCCGGTAATATAGCCTGTATTCGCAACCGGAAAATAAACGGATCTGTAATCATCATATGTCTGA
>JAUQWT010000115.1 GCA_030835005.1 Ignavibacteria bacterium
CCACAAAAATAATAAATAAAGTACTGAAATATCAATCAAAAGCCTGTCACGACTCCTCACCCCCCAGCCTGCTGCAGGCAGGTCACCAACTTGAAATGGGGATGACATTGGTTTCTTGATTTTCTAAGATTTTGATTTCAATCGGCCTCTGAAAATCTGCGTATAAAAACACGAGAACGCAAATATAAAAGCAAAAAGCTGTTTGAGTCCCGATTTGATCGGGACGAGTTCTTTTTGCGTCTATAGCGGGCGAAGTGTTTTAGCAGATTTTCAGCAGCCTTGATTTTTTTGGTAATTTTTGTATCAAGACAAAAAGTACATCAAACATAACCGTATCAGTATGCAATTGAAGAGTCAAATTTCAGGTTCCGCACGTGGTTCGAAGAAGACCCCCTCGCCCTTCGGGCACTCCCCCTTGGTAAGGGGGAGACGACTAAGATTCGTGTATCGGGTCACACAATTATACTTAACATAGATTATATTTTATATTTATTTTTGAAATTATGGATGCATTCTTAATACACAGGTTACAATTCGCATTTACGATAATGTTCCATTATCTCTTTCCCCAGCTGACAATGGGGCTTGCACTGCTTATTGTAATTTTAAAGATTCAGGCTATCCGCACGGGTGATGACTCGTTCAACAGGTCTGCGAGATTCTGGGCAAAGATATTCGCGCTCAATTTTGCAGTGGGCGTTGTAACGGGTATTCCCATGGAGTTCCAGTTCGGAACAAACTGGGCAAGGTTTTCGGCATTTGCAGGCGGCGTCATCGGGCAGACGCTTGCGCTTGAAGGGCTTTATGCATTCTTCTTGGAGTCAACCTTCCTCGGGCTCTTCCTCTTTGGTGAAAAGAAGCTTGGTCCCAAACTGCATTTGCTATCGGCAATACTTGTGTTTGCCGGCTCATGGGTCTCCGGATTTTTCATCATTGCAACCAATGCATGGATGCAGAATCCGGTCGGATTTTTTCAGGAACCTAACGGCACATTCCAGCTTGCTAGCTTTTGGGCACTGTTAACCAATCCCTGGCTCTTTTGGCAATACCTGCACAACATGAGCGGTGCAGTTGTAACGGCAGCTTTTGTTATGAGTTCTATTGGCGCTTACTATGTGCTTTCGGGTAAGAATTCCGAATACGGTAAGAAGTTCATAAGGCTTGGAGTTATCACGGGGCTTATTGTTTCGGTATTTCAGGCATTCCCCAGCGGCGACGGGCAGGGTAAGAACCTGGCTAAGTATCAGCCCATAACACTTGCCGCTATGGAAGGCCTGTTTGAAACAGAGCATGGCGCGGGGCTGACAATTATAGGCCAGCCGGATATTGAAAACATGAAGCTTGATAATCCAATCATCATTCCCAACATGCTTAGTTTTTTAACGTACAACAGGTGGAAAGCAGAGGTTAAGGGACTGAAAGAATATCCGCGCGAGCTTTGGCCGGATAATATTCCGCTTTTGTATTACAGCTACCACATAATGGTTGGGCTTGGCACAATTTTTATCGGGATAATGTCGGTTGGTGTATTCCTTTTGTGGAGGAAGAAAATATTTTCAGCAAGATGGTTCCTCTGGATACTGATGCTTAGCTTCCCCTTCCCCTACATTGCCAACACAACAGGCTGGATGACTGCAGAGCTTGGCCGCCAGCCGTGGCTGATTTACGGGCTTCTTAAGACTGCTGAGGGATTTTCGAGCAATGTAAGCTCCGGCAATGCTCTTTTTACTCTTATTGGATTTTCGGGGCTGTATTTGCTGGTCGGACTGCTGTTTATAATGCTTGTGCTTAAGGAGATCAACCACGGACCGGAGCATATCAAGATCAAGTCCGCCGGAAAGGAGATGAGCTAAAGCTGTATGGAAACATTCTGGTACATAGCGCTTGCTTTCATGATGATAATGTACGTCATACTGGACGGGTTCGATCTTGGCATGGGGATATTCTACCTTAAGAGCGCAAAGAACGATAATGAACGCAGGACACTGCTTAACGCAATCGGTCCCGTTTGGGACGGCAATGAGGTATGGCTTATCGCAGCAGGCGGCGCGCTGTTTTTCGCATTCCCGAAAGTGTATGCATCGGCATTCAGCGGATTCTACCTGCCGCTTATAATTGTGCTGTGGCTCCTCATCGGCAGGGCGCTTGGCATGGAGCTGAGAAAACATATCGATAACGGATTGTGGAAATCATTTTGGGATGTTGTGTTCAGCCTTTCAAGCATTCTGCTCATAATCTTTTTCGGAGCCGCTTTTGGCAACATACTGCGCGGCGTTCCGCTGCAAAGTGACGGATACTTTTTTGAAGCCCTCTGGACAACATTCACCCCTGTTCCTGATTCAGGTATCCTTGACTGGTTCACGGTTCTAATGGCAATTGTGGCATTTTTAACTTTGATGGCGCACGGAGCAAACTACATTGCGGTAAAAACTTTAGGTGAACTTCAGCAAAGGGCAAGGGCAATTTCATCAAATTGCAGTGTACCCGTTATACTCATTTCTATTACAATGTTCATCGCCACTTCCGCTATCCGTCCGGAGATGTGGCAGAATTACTTCAGCCATTTGTGGGGATTTGTCTTTCCTTTCACGGGTATGGCAGGCATGCTTGGCATGCTTTTTTACAGAAGGAAGCAAAACGATAAGATGGCCTTTGTATCATCATCGCTATTCATCTTCGGAATGATGTCGGGGACGGCATTCGGCCTGTATCCCAATCTGCTCAGGTCAACAAAACCGGGCTCAGAAAGCCTCACTGTTCATAACTCAGGCGCGGGGGCATACGGGCTGGAAATCGGCACTATCTGGTGGGCAATTGGAATTGTTCTGGTAATATCCTACTTCATTTATTTGTATTACAAATTCAGGGGTAAAGTACAAGTGACAGAAGAAAACAGTGAGGAAGGCTATTAAAGGATTATGTGTTCAACTGTCAATTTTGAAGTATCTATTCTTTATTGATAATTGCTGATTGTATATTGACAAAATTCAATCTTTGTTCTTTAATCTTCAATCGTTAGTCTTCTATAGCAAGTTTGCTTTCGGCGTAGTCAAGCTCCGGATTGTGAGCCTTATGACTTGAGAGATAAGTGTAAATTGCGGGCACAACAAAAAGTGTGAGGAATGTTGAGAGGATAAGTCCCCCGACAACGGCAATACCAAGCGAGACTCTGCTTCCGGCACCTGCGCCGATCGCAATGGGCAGTGCTCCAAGAATTGTTGCAAAACTGGTCATCAGTATTGGCCTGAACCTTTGTACGGATGCATCAATAACTGCTTTGGTCTTTTCAATGCCAAGTTCCTTCTTCTGGTTTGCAAACTCTACGATAAGTATGGCATTCTTGGTAACAAGCCCGACAAGCATAATGATACCGATCTGGCTGAAGATGTTTAAGGTCATGTTGAAATACCACAAAGAGATCAGCGCTCCGGTCATAGCCAGCGGAACGGTAAGCAGGATGATGAACGGGTCAACAAAGCTTTCGAACTGGGCAGCAAGTACAAGAAAGATGATGACCAGCGCAAAGATGAAAATGAAGAACAGGCTTGATGAACTTTCTGCAAAATCCTTTGACTGCCCGGCAAGCGCTGTATTGAAATCAGGCGGAAGAGTTTCGGCGGCAACCCTGTTCATTGCGTCAATGCCGTCTCCCAATGTAAAGCCCGGCGCAAGTCCGGCAGAAACCGTTGCGGAGATGAACCTGTTGTATCTGTATCTTGTGGTTGGTGTTGACTGGTCTTTAAGCGTAACAAGATTATCAAGCTGGATCAGTACACCGTTCTTGTTCCTAACCGATAGGAACTTAAGGTCACCCGGGTCATCCCTCATATCACGGGATACCTGCCCCAGCACCTGGTACTGCTTGCCGTCTTTGATGAAGTAACCAAAGCGCTGGCTGCCGAAAGATACCTGCAGTGTGCGCGCAACATCCTGGAACGATACGCCAAGGTCAGCAGCTTTCACCCGGTCGATCTGAAGCGTTATCTCCGGCTTGTTGACTTTCAGGTTTACATCCACAAACCGCAGCTCAGGCTGCTTGGAAGCTTCTTCAAGGAACTTTGGCATGTACTCAAGGAGCTTGTCGAAATTCGGTGCCTGCAATACGTACTGAACAGGCTGTCCTCCGAACCTGCTGCCTATTGTCGGCGGCTGAGAAGGAACACTCCTTATTCCGGTAATGGTGTTCACATCTCTGGCTATCTTGTTGTATATCTCCTGCTGGGTTCGTTCTCTTTCGTGCGGCGGAACAAGGTAAAGATTGATAAAACCGTTGTTCGCAGATCCTGTACCGCCGCCTCCGCCGCTTCCTGTATTTGAGATCGGAGTTGATATTTCAGGAACAGAATCAATGATCATTTGCGAAAGCTCATCCATGTACTTTGACATATATTCAAAAGTAGAGCCTTCCGGTGCAGAGGTAGTAACCCTGATGTTAGACCGGTCCTCGATAGGGGCAAGCTCAGATTTGAGAGATGAGCCTACAACATATATAAGGCCGCCCATGACAACAATGATTATGATGCCCATCCATCTGATCTTCAGGAAGCCAACAAGCCAGTTCCTGTAGCCGCCGGTAAGCGCAACAAAGAATGGTTCGGTCTTCATGTAGAACCAGCTGTGTTTAGCATGGGGCTTAAGCAGTCTTGAACAAAGCATGGGAGTAAGAGTGAGTGCTACAAATGCTGAAACCAAAACTGAACCTGCAATAACTACGCCGAATTCGATAAACAGCCTGCCTGTTAAGCCTTCAAGGAACAGGATCGGAAGGAATACAGCAGCAATTGCAATGGTTGTTGAAATGACCGCGAAGTAGATCTCTTTTGAGCCTTTAAAAGCTGCTTCAATGGGTTTCATCCCGCTTTCGATCTTTGAATAGATGTTCTCGAGGACAACTATGGCATCATCAACAACAAGCCCGATCGCGAGAATGATACCAACAAGTGAAAGAACATTGATAGAGAAACCGGCAAGATACATTATGAAAAACGCTGAGATGATTGATGTAGGTATAGCCAGTATAGGTATAATGGTAGAACGCCAGTCACGGAGGAACAGAAAAATAATCAATATGACCAAACTGAACGCGATGAAGATCGTCTCCTCAACTTCCGAAATGGTAGTCCGTATGTACTCGGAAAAATCAAACCCGATCTCGAGCTTATATTCAGGTGGTATGTCTTTCTTAAGCTGCTCGTATCTTTTTTTGAATTCATCTGATATCGCAATGGCATTAGCGCCGGGCTGCATAGTAACGGCTACACCAACGCCGGGTATGGCTCCCCGCTTAAGGACAGATCTTTCATTTTCTGCACCAAGTACAGCATTCCCGATATCTTTGAATCGTACAATGCTGCCGCCTTCCTGCTTGATGACAACGTTGTTGAACTCTTCGACATTTCTAAGGCGCCCGAATGTTCTGATGGTGAGCTCTGTGTTATCGCCTTCTATCCTTCCCGATGGTAACTCAACGTTCTCTCTGGCAAGAGCATTTTCAACATCTATGGGTGTCAGGCGGTATGCAGCAAGCTTCTCGGGATCGAGCCACATACGCATTGCATATTTTCTTTCTCCGAATATTCTTACAGTACTTACGCCGGGGATAGTCTGTATGCGTTCCTTAATGACATTTGTTGCAAAATCATTTACTTCAAGTATGTTCCTGGTATCACTTTGCACGTACATGAAAATGATCGGTGTATCGTCGGCATCTGATTTCTGCACAATAGGAGCCTCAACATCCCGGGGAAGATTTCTCTGTGCGCTTGAGACGCGGTCTCTGACATCATTTGCAGCCTCTTCAAGCTTTCTATCCAGGCTGAATTCAATAGTTATCCTGCTTGAGCCCTCACGGCTTTCGGAAGTAAGTGTTTTGATTCCGTCAATTCCGTTAATTGATTGCTCCAGCGGTTCGGTGATCTGTGTTTCGATAACATCAGAGTTTGCACCGGGATACGTAGTTGTCACAGTTACAATCGGAGGGTCTACACTTGGGTACTCTCTGATTTCAAGGAATGTAAACGCCACTATACCAAAAATGACCAGTATAAGAGAGTATACTATAGAAAGTACCGGCCGCCGTATTGATGTAGCGCTTAAACTCATTTACTCTGTAATTGTTACTTTAACGGGTGAATTATTCTTCAGTCTCAGGATATTTGTGGTAATTATAGTATCGCCGGTATTCAGGTTCCCAGAAATTATCTGTACAAACTGTTCATTCCTTTCGCCGATCTCTACATCAACCAATACGGCTTTGCCGTCCCTGACCACGTATACACTCTGCCCTTTGAGTTTGGGTATCAAAGCCTGGGTAGGGATCATGATTGCATTTTCCTTATCGGCTAGCCTGAAAGTAACATTGGCAAAAGTACCGGGCAGGAGTTTTTTGTTCGGATTATCGGATATCGCACGGAGCACCAATGACCGTGTATTGTATTCAACCTTCGGTTCCGAGGCATACACTACGGCATCAAACTCACCTTCGATGCCGTCCACTTTGTATATTATCTTCTGTCCCTTGCTGAAAAGATATACATATTTTTCGGGAATGGAAAAATCTATTTTCACTTTGCTTATATCCTGCATAGTTGTAAGCACTGTGGCGGGAGTAACATATGCTCCGCTGCTTACATTACGAAGACCGATGATCCCTGCAAATGGTGCCCGGACATACGTTTTTGAAATATCGATCCTTGTAATTGAGATATCTGCCCTTATCTGTTCAAGTGTGTTTTCCTGTACTTCATATTCTTCTTTTGAAGTAAGTCCCCTCTCGATCAGCTGCCTCTCTCGTTCAAGTTTAGAGATAGCGAGCTTCTCTTCTATTTCCTGCTTACGAAGTCTCGCGACAAGATCGTCGGAATCAAGTTTAAATAGTGTCTGGCCCTTTCGAACCAGGGTGCCCTCTTTGAAGTATATGCCTCTTATCTTTCTTGATATTTCGCTTCTTATCTCAGCCTCTTCATTAGCGCGGATATTCCCGATCGCTCTGATGTCATTTTCGAGCAGTTCATTTTTGAGAATGAATCCGTCTACCGCAAGAGGCTCGTTTTGCTGATTTGATCCTGGGCGCTGGTTTTGCCCGGGTTTTTCGCTGTTTGAAAGGAATTTAGGAACAAGAATTAACCCCAAAACAACAAGTACAACCAGAGAAATTGAGATTATCTTAATGGGTTTATTCAAAACAATTTTATTAGATTATTAACAAAAATACGCAATTAAATCGAGTTAAGAAATGTTCCAGGAAGTGGTTTAATGTATGAAATATTGCTTTTTAGCAAATAGTTCCGAATTATACAATTATTTACAGGCATTATGAAAAAAGCACCAGCGTATGCACTGATGCCTTTGTCTTTTGAATTTACAAACGAGTGGGATTACTTGCTTAATACAAGCTTGATAGTATCAGAGAAATTTCCGGTTACAAGTCTGCAGAAATAGATCCCGCTTGATAACTTTGAACCATCAAAATCAACTTCATAACTTCCGGGATTAAGGTCGCCGTTATAAAGATCAGTGACTTGTTTACCACTCACATCAAAGACCTTAATACTGACATTCTTCGAAGAACGCTCAACTGTCGAAATATCAAACTTTATCTTAGTTGAAGGATTGAATGGATTGGGATAATTTTGGTGAAGTGCAAACGTCTCGGGTACTGCAGTACCGATCTGCTGTATTCCGATGGGGTCAAGGATCTTGAAATTCATCATCATGCCGTCATCTTCATGCTCAAGGTTGTGGCAATGAAAGAGGTAGATACCCTTGTGTTCTGTGAATTTCACCAGTACTTCTACAGTCTCGCCCGGATTAAGCATGACTGTATCTTTCCATCCTTTATCATTTGGAGGGAGGTTTGTGTTCCCGTTCCTTGAATATACCTGCCACTGAGCTTCGTGAGTATGCATTGGATGAAAATCAGCCGTTTGATTAATGATCCTCCATTTTTCAAGATCATGTAGTCGCGGTTCAAAATCAATTCGATTTATCTCAAAAGTAAATCCGTTTATCCTGTGCATCGGGTGTTGAGACTGCATAGAAAGTATGAATGTTCTGGGAGGCACAATTGCGTTTGCCGGATCATAATATGAAATTGGATTAAACGCCGCAGGTACAATACCTCCTGATGAATTATTGTTTACAACATCAAACCTGATTATATCCAGAGCAATTCCCTGTTTATAGGGCAGTGTACCGGAATGGCTGAATGCAAGAGACTGCAGAGTAACATTCTGACCGATAGTATTTGAAGAAAAATCTACGAGGATTTCAACTCTTTCTCCGGGCGAAAGCATAAACTGAGTTGCCTGTACCGGATTATCTTTCAATCCTCCGTCAGTCGCAATTATATGAAAAGATCTGTTATCAGAAAAAGCGATCTTGTACACTCGGGCGTTTGAACCGTTAAGAAGTCTAAATCTGTAAAGTGTTCTTCCTACTTCAAAATAAGCATCAGGCGTACCGTTAACTAGAACTGTATCACCTAAATAGCCCCAATTATTTTCGTATGTGCCTGGATTGTAATTGAAATTAGGTATATCTGATATCCTGTGGTCTTGAATACAGAGAGGGACGTCATACTGTCCTGCAGGTAGGTTGAAGTTCTCAGACGGATCAACAACTATAAAAAATCCTGCAAAGCCCTTATATACCTGTTTCGCAGTTGCCATATCAGCATGAGCATGATAGAAATAAGTGCCGCCACGGTTTGTAACCGGAAAAGTGTAAGTAAATGAATTACCCGGCAGGATAGGGTCCTTAGGATGACCGTCCATCAGTTCCGGAGTGCTTAATCCATGCCAGTGAGTTGTAGCATTTTCAGTCAGGTTATTAATGAAATTTGCTATGAATGTTTGTCCCTTTTCAATTACTACGGATGGACCGGGATATGATCCGTTAACAGCAATCACTTGCGTGTTTTGTGAAGGCCAAACCTGAACGTTGGAAAGTCCCAGTGTCATGGTGCCGCCATTTGTAAATACAGTAGGAAACCTTAAGGGATTACCATTGCCAGTTACTTCCGTGAGTATTGGATTTCTTTTCTCGTTAGCAAACAATTGCAAAGGTCTCGGCAGAGTTAATAAGGCACCTGCCTGCAGCGCCCTAATAATCATATCACGTCTCTTCATTTATCAACAGTTAATTATGGTAAACTGCAAAGTTAATCATTTTGAATCGTATTTGAAAGGATATGTTGTGATGTGAGCATGTTGTCAATTGAATCTAATGCAATGGAAAAACTGCAATTTCAGTTCCTGCTCAAAAGGATAGAACTCCGTGTGGCATGATTCTCAAATAGGTTACCGTTTAAAAGAGGAACAGAATCACTGATATTCATATCCGAAGCAAGTTCAACATCTCCCGGAAAACCCATGTCAATTAACTCAATTCCTGATGCAGAACGTGAAAGAATTTCGTATAGCCTGTTTTCAGAAGCTTTGAAAGTACTTACAGCCAACTCTGCTTCTGGTGTAAATTCTCCATAGATATGAGATAGCACTGCCCCAGCACCTATAAGGTCTTCTATTGCAAAACGCATCGAACCGTCCTTCCATTTTTCGCCGGCAGGGATAATTGTTATCCTCTCCCCTAGACTCATTGCGACTTCTGCAGATGCCCTGCAGTTTCTTAGGCAGGCGGTTATCGTTCGGACTTTTTGGGAACCGGAAAGAAATGAAAGTTCTGAACCGTTTGGTGAAGGGAGGACTAGTTTAGTACCGAACTCGATTTTAAGGAGAGAACTAGGAGATAATGATAGTTTATCCAGGCTTCTTCGGCTTGATGCCAAAACCGCGTCAACCTGTTTCGAGTACAATATTGCTGTTTCATCTGTGAACTTATATGGATATACAATAGCTCCCCTGCCTAATGCAACATCTACAGCAGTTGAAAAGGAAAGCACGTCGACAATAACAATGACATCGGAGCTTTGCTTAAAGCGATCGATACCATTGACACCCCACTCACAGTTTACTTTATGTTTTACGACTGTCATTCCAAAGGATTCAGGGAAACGAAACGCCCCCTGTTCAATACGGAGAATATTATTCAAAAACAATAAAATGGTTTGGAAAATGCTCCAACTATCTAAACAACATATCAAAAATTAAAGTTCAGTTGTTGAACGCTGCTCTTATGAATGGATGTTCTTTGAGATTTTTTTGATCTAATACAATACTAAAAGTGTAAGAGTTACGGGTACATCACTGTGATTTTTCCGCATTCAATCCTTGCCATGACAGTTCTTATATTTCTTTCCGCTTCCGCATGGGCATGGGTCGTTGCGCCCGACTTTGGGACCCACTTTGATCGGCATTTTTTTTGTACCTTCCGGCTGATTCTGCAGATTG
>JAUQWT010000116.1 GCA_030835005.1 Ignavibacteria bacterium
TTTTGTGACCAGCCTTGACTGTCCGTAATGCACATAGCTTAGTACTACTGAATCCTGGAAAGTTACCTTAATAGGCGGGTTAACTTCATCCATTTCAATTATCATATCCTTAAGCAGGGCAACCTGTTTATCCGGGCTTAATGTTGTATCGATATCAAGATTTTTGCTGAATGTCGGCGTCAGGGATTTTGCATCGGTAACAACAATAGGAAAGTTAATTGCGTTTGAGTTTATTACTGTGTTGAATATGAAATTGTACTCTCCTGAGGCGGCGTCATCATTAGCTATGAATTCAATGGATTTTGCATACAGGTTAGCTACTTCGCGCTCACGGGCAAGTATATCGGTAACAAGGATCTGCGTATAAATAAGCGTTCCAATGATGATTATCACACCTGTTACCAAAAGTGCGATCTTGATATTTGCGGAACCGTAACTTTTCATTAAAATAGTTTAAATCAGCTACTAAACGTAAAAAATAACAGGTATTGATATGAATTAAAATCTAAAATACGGGCACAAATTGTCAAAAGGTGAATTTCAAGGCGATAATATCAAATATTCGGTTCAAACAGAAGATATAGGTTTTTCGATAGCTTCTGCGCATAATTTGCCGGAAAGCAATACCAGCGGGATGCCGCCTCCAGGGTGAGCTGAACCGCCGCAAAAGTATAATCCTTTATAATGTTTAGACCTGTTTGGCTGTCTTAGAAACGCCGCTTTCCGGTTGTTTGATGATATTCCGTAAATGCTTCCTCCAAAGCTGCCCGTCTGGTCTTCAATATCACGAGGAGTCATAACCATTTCACAAACTATTCTGTCTCTAATATCATAACCCGTAAGCTTCTCTATCTTATTGATTATTGTTTTCTTAATTAATTCGTAATCCCTAATTCCAAATTCGTAATTCCCATTAGGTGCGTTTATCATTACAAACCAATTCTCTTCGCCCTCAGGTGCATCACCCGGAGAGAACTTCTTTGAGATGTAAATGTAAATGGTCGGATCCTCAGGCAGAACTTTTTTCTCAAAAAGCTCTTCGAACTCCTTTTTGTAGTCCCCCGAAAAAAGAATATTGTGCGCCTCAAGATTTTCTGAGTTGTTTCTTACACCCCAGTAGAAAACCAGTGCCGATGAAGAAGGCTCCAGTGCAGCATATTTTTTTGCAGCTTTTGATATCCTGCCTTTGACCAGTCTATTGTAAGTGTTGTATACATCAGCATTCGAAATAACTTTCTCTGATTCCGTAAACTCTCCCTTTATTTTAATTCCTTTTACGGTTTTACCTTCGATAACTATTTCATCAGCTGGTGAATTGAAATGAAATTGTACGCCCTTCTTTTCTGCAAGATCATACAGAGCATCTGTAAGCTTTATCATTCCGCCCGAAACATAATAGCCGCCTAATGTGTATTCTACATGCGAAATTATGTTCAGCGTTGCCGGACATTGATATGGATCAGAACCGTTGTATGTGGCGTAACGGTTGAAAAGCTGAATGATGCGTTCATCGGTGAAAAATGAACGGTTGGCTTTATTCATCGTGCGGAATGGATCGATGCTGCCTGCCATGAAAAGTGTTTTAAGCGCCTTTACGTTTGTATATGTTTTCAGGCTGTAGAGATCTCTGAAAAGAAAAATATCAGAAGTGAGGTCATAGATCTTTTTACAGTATGCAAGATACCTTAGGAGATTCCTTTTCTTTTCATCGGTATGGTTCTCAATTTCTTCGGAGAATTTTTGAATATCACTGTAAGCATTCAATATAGTTCCGTCCGGATAGAAATATTTACAGAGTATATCAAGCTTGTTTATTTTTATGTGATCATTGATATTCTCTCCTGCAGATGAGAAAAGCTCTTTTATAACAAAAGGCATTGTTAAAAGCGAAGGGCCGGAATCGAAGCGGAACCCGCCGATTCTTACAGAACGGGCTTTGCCGCCGGGAGTTGAGTTTTTCTCATAAATATGAACATTATGACCTGCAACGGCGAGCCTGATCGCAGCAGAAAGTCCCCCCAGTCCTGAACCGATGATGGAGATTAAACTGGATTTGCGAAATTGATTCATTTATGGGCGGGTGCAATTA
>JAUQWT010000117.1 GCA_030835005.1 Ignavibacteria bacterium
AAAATTTTCATCAAATACTTCTGCAATGATCTTAACTTTTTCGGAGTAATCAAATACATCCTTTTGCGGGTAAACTTTAAATTTGGTTTTTCTTTCCTTCTGTAGTGTCATATTTATAACTTCAGTCAATAGTGATTCCAAAGTCTTAAGCGCATCAGCGGATGAGTTAAGCCTCCACCGCCACAAGCCATACCCCAAAAACGCCGTCGATTTATAATTCCCTGATGTGCGGGTTATCATAACGGGTTCACCGGAACCTTTATCGGTTGCAAGTGTTATACTGCCCGGCTTAGGCATAATGCCTGCAACATTCCTGAATATCTGTGCAGTTGAACCAAGTCCTGTAACTTTAGCCAAAGGGTTCTCAGCAGAGCTAACCGGCTGCAGCTGGAATTGAACTTCTCCTGCGCCTGGCTTTGATAGGCTGAAAGGGATGAGTTCCTCAAATACATTCAGTTTCTGGTAGTCAGTGTTTCTTCCGGCAAAGAAGATAATCGGAATGCCAAACAATTTTGCACTTGCTGTGATCTCGCCTAAGACCTCATTTGATGTTTGAACTGCAGGATAATTCAGCAGAAAAATAGCTGAGAGCTCCGGGAAACTTTTGTAGTCAAGTCCGCCTTCGTAAAATTCAGAGCCGCTTTTGGAGGTTCTGTATGTAATATTGTAATTAGCCATTCTTTTAATTACTGAGCCTGTGAACTCATTATCATATCCCGGTCCGCTTGAAAGTACAAGCAGATTTACTTTGTTATCTGTATATGTTATGAAGAAATCGAAGTAATTGTTTTTAATTGTCAATTCACCGTTAAGCGGTTCTGTTTGAACCCTGTAATGGATCTTGCCAATTGATGACTCTGTTATATCAAATTCTGCTTCATAATTCTGATTACCGGGTGCGATTTTGATCTGTTTGGAGGATATCACCGTGCCCTCTTTCAGCAAATTCATGTTAACTGACTCTGAGCTATATCCATATACTTCAAAATGGACTTTCACTTTTGTTGATACATTTGCAAAAGCATTTTCGCTGTAAATTACATTTCTCACAGATACATCTTTCTGCTGAACAGTATCGCCTACAGCCAAAGTTATGAACGGAGCTAGGAATGTCTTTGCTTCATATAGCGGATTACCGCCTGAATTGAGTATCCCATCAGAGATTATTGTGACGGAATTGAATTCCCTGTCCGGAAAGCTTTCCTTGATTGATCCAAGAGAAAAGCTCAGATTGGTTTCAAACCCGCTTGAGTTTAATGAATCTGAAACAGTAATGGGCTTAACTGAATTTGTGAATGCAAATATTTTGTAATCGTCTGAAGTAAGGTTATTATCTTTAATAATACTTCTGATCACATTACTCTTTGAGTTCAATGAATTGCTTCTTGTGTCATCTACCAAAATAATATCAAGCCTCTGGCTGGAAACACCTGAGAACAGTGATATTACCGGCTCAATAAGCAGGAACAAAAGCATGAATATTGCCAGTGATTTTAGTGCAATAAGAAAATATTTTTTAGAATTGCCAAGCGGAGAGTTTCTGTAGAAAAAAAAGGAAATGAATATTGAAACTATTATAATGAGCGCTATGAAGAGGGGAGAGTAAGTTGAAGAAAAGCCTGGCATTAATTGATATTTAAGGGCAGTTTTTATACTGCCCTGATTTTATAATTTAGTTTCTACGTAAATCGTTTTTCTGAGTTCTTCAAGCCACTCTTCCAGAAGCTTTTGTTCCTTATACTTCTGCGCATATGCCTGAAGCAGCAGGTAGTCGTTTTCAATTGTAGCCTTATGTTCAGGGAACCTTTCCTTAAGCATATACATATAATAACCGTAATAACTATTATTGCCAACCTTTACGGGCTCTGATATATCACCTTTGTTCAGGTCTTTTATAGCCATTATCTCAAGGCTATCGAGGCTGGTTACAGCCAGTTTGCCAATGTATCCGCTATCGGTAGTTGTCTTCGGATCCTGTGAATTCAATACTGCAGCCTGCTGGAATGTCATCTGCCCGCTTTGTACTTTAGTCTTCAGATCCTTCAGGAAATTTATCTCGGTAAAATCTGCTGCATCAAGCCGCGGGAATTTAACAAGTATGTGCTGTGCAGTGATGAAATCTCCGGATTTATCAATAAGTTTGATCAGATGATATCCGTATTCGGTTTCGACAACACCTGAGACCTGTCCGGGAGTGAGCAAAAATGCAGCTTCTTCAAATTCCTTCACAAAACTTCCTCGTTTAGCCTTGCCAAGACTTCCGCCCTGTATGGCTGAAAGCGAATCATCAGAATATTTCTTTGCCAGCTCTGAAAAATCAGCTCCGTTTTTGAGGCTGTCTGCCAGCTGAAGGATCTTTTCTTTTGCAATAAATTTTGCGTCTTCTGTGATCTTAGGAATCCTCACTATCTGGTAAAGGTCAAATGTTTCAGGTACGGGCAATAGAGAGTCTTTATAGTCATTATAGAACTTTATTACTTCCGGTTTTGTAACAGTCACTCCGTAGCCGAATTTTTCCTGCTTTATCCGGCTCATCTTCATGTTCTTCTCAGTCTGTTCCTTCAGCAGTGCTTTTATTTTCGGTATCGTCACTCCGTAAGCCTCTTCAATGTTTTTTTCAGAGCCAAACTGAGCTACCATTTCCTTTATCCTGCCATCGACCTGTTTGTTGATCTCATCCTGTGATATATAGATACTATCCTGATCTGCTTTTGCAAGTATAAGCTTTTCAGTTATCATATTCTGGAATACTTCCTGAACAATATCAGGTGTAACCTGCTGCAGCTGGTTCTGGGTCATAAAGTTATACAACTGGAAATTAAGATCAGACTGAAGTATTACCTCATTTCCAACAATTGCAATTATTTTATCGCCTTCACCCTGCGAGTAAACCGCGGCTGCAGATAGAAAAATGATTAGAGCCGCAAGTAATCTTATTTTATTCAATATTTATTTATAATGTTACTAAAATTGTTAATCGATGTTTAATCTTTAAAAGCTTCAGTCAGTACTTCTTCGTGAATGGTTACCGGGTATTTCTGTCTTAAGCTTTCGATGTAAGCACGTTCAGCATCTTTGTATTTCAACTGCTGTAATTCATTTGATATCTCAGGCTTAGATTCATCCAGGCTCTTGGGTATCTGCTTGCCAGTAGAATCAGCTTTCATGTATTTGGACTTATTGCTTTCATAATAAGAAGTTAAGTCTGCATCTGAAAGTTTTACTTTGCTCCAAAGCTCATCCTGATCAACCCTGAAGACAAGGAGGCCGTTTTCGTAATCTGTAATGCTGGCAATAAATTCGTCGTCTTTTTCGATGTTTGATTCAGCCGATCTTTTGTTAAGAAGCGGGCTTTCAGAAGACGAACTAATAATTGCTTCTAGCGTCTTCTGATTCAGCGTCATCCTTGCGAAATCACGATTAACATTCATATGATTCATAAAATCACCGATTTTTACCTGGCCGCCGTCAAATGAAGCAATAATCCTCTCTTTATCTGCCTGGTTAAAAAGACTATCCAGATTATATTCAGCCAATGTTTTCAAAGAATCGAATTTCGACTTCATAAAATTAATACCGTCATCCATAACCTTATAACCGTATTTTCCCTTTAATGTTTCAACAAACTTGGCGTAATCGTCTTTATACTTCTTGGTTTTTTTGTATTCTGTTTTAATGTTTTCAAAATCTTTCTCAAGTGTACCTATCTTTTTTTCATCAAACTTCTTTACAATATGCCAGCCATAAGGAGATCTAATCGGGCCGGCAACATCGCCAATGCTCATAAGGAATGCTATTGAATCCATTGGCTGAACGAGCCTTCTTCTTTCAACGTTGCCAAGGTCTCCGTTTTGAGTCTTGGATGCAGCATCTTCAGAGAATTGCTGAACGAGTGACTCAAAAGCCTCTCCGCCCTTAGCTTTGTTATACACATCTAAAGCCCTCTGATATGTACCTATAGAATCAATTACGTTCCCCAGACTGTCTCTCTTATCCTGTATAAGTATATGAGATAGCTTAACGGATTCGATCCTGGATTTTCTATCCGTTAACTTAATTATGTGAAGCCCGAACATTGTTCTGACCGGCTTTTTCGTGAAGTCACCCACTTTCAAATCGTATACAGCATCCTCAAACTCCGGAACAGTCATACCGGCTGTGAAATAATAAAGATCACCCCTGTTGGTTTTTACAGTTCTATCCTGTGAATACTCAATTGCCACATCGCCAAAATCTGCACCCTTATCAAGTTTCTGAATGATAGAATCGGCCTTCATATATGCTGCAGCTGAATCCTGTGGTGATGCATTCTCTGGTAAATTGATCAATATATGAGAAGCCCTTACTTCATCTTTTCTTTTTTCATAAAGCTCTTTAACCTCAGCTTCAACTATTTCCTTATCAATTAGATATGTTGGGGCAAAATTCCTTTTGTACTCAGCTACATCCTTCTGAATTTCAGGATTGTTCAATAAGCCTCTTTCCCTGGCATCTTTAACTTTCAGCCTGAAATTTATGTATAAATTCAAAAACTGTTTTTTGTCTTCCATTGGCTTATTTCGTGCACTATCAAGGTTACCGATCGTCTTCAGGTACTGCTTTTCGTACTCGCCAAGCGTTATCTTTTCATCGCCAACATCAACAAGCGTCTTGTTGGCCCGGTTGCAATTTGATGAAGAAAATGCGATTAAAGCCAATATTAATATGATTCCAAACATTTTAAATGTTTTAAATTTGTTCATAAAAAGTCAATATAATGTTTAAATTATAGGAAAATTAAGTTCAATTTTAGCTATTATATTAATGAGTTTCAAGGCAAACAGGTTTTACTAAAGCTTATATAGATTTTAAAATTATAAATTCTTATATTTGTAAGCTAAAATCCATAATAAAGGGGTGAATAAATTTGATCAAAGTTAGTTTACAAGAGGGCGAGTCAATTGACAAGGTTCTCAAAAGATTTAAAAAGAAATACGAAAAAGCCGGCATCCTGAAAGAAGTAAGGAAAAGGGGCTTTTTTGTAAAGCCTTCAATCAAGAATCGTATGAAAAAGGCAAAAGCAATCAGAAGAACTAAAAGGACTCTTGCTGAAGAAACCGCTGTGTAGATCGGTGTTGTACCTATAGTATTGCCCCATCCATAATTCCATAGATTTGAAGGATGGGTTTTTTATTACTGCTATATTACGTGGTTTTTGAAACCACAAATAGAAAATTGTTGTTCTAAACATTGAATTTACAGCAAAAACGAGTACGGAATAATTCAAATCTGAAGCCATATATTTCTAAAGCCAGGATCCAGGAGCGTGTTAAGCACATCGCACGCAAGATCAATAAGGATTATGAAGGTAAGGTTCCGATATTCATTGGTGTTTTAAACGGTTCTTTTATTTTTATCAGCGATCTTGTAAGAGAGCTTAAAGTTGATACTGAAATAGATTTTTTGAAGCTTTCAAGCTATGGCGATAGTAAGATCTCTTCAGGTGAAGTGAGGCTGCTGAAAGACCTTAATTGTACGATAGAAGGACGCGATATTATTGTTGTTGAAGATATTATTGATTCCGGACTTTCGATCAAATACATAAGGGATCTTATTCTTTCTCATAAGCCGGCATCACTTGAATTTGTTGCTTTGCTGCTGAAAAAAGGATTAAGTAATCTGGATTTTGAAATTAAATATACCGGATTCAGGGTCCCTGATAAATTTGTTGTCGGTTACGGACTTGATTACGCACAGAAGTACAGAAACTTAAAAGAAATTTGCATTTTAAAAAATTAATTAATTAGATGCCTGACGATTTTCAAAATAACGGTTCTTCGAACCCAAAGCCTCCCAAAAGAAGGCGCAACGAAGAGTTTAACTGGAACAGGGTTTTCAAAGTAGTCCTCGGTTGGAGTGCAATTCTGTTTGGCTTTTTCCTCATTATGATATGGAGTAAATCCGGTGATGGCGGGGAAGTTGAAATTGGATTTGACCAGTACCAAAGGCTTTTGAATGACAATAAAATCAAGGAAGCTGTTGTTAAGAAGCTTGATAACACTTTTACTTTTCATGGAGTATTGAAACAGCCGGAACCGGTTAATGTTGGAAACCGCCAGGTTACCGCCGATAAGGTTTCCGTATTGCTTCCATATACGAATATTGATGATGCAATAATCAAAACTTGGAACGATAAAAGTATTGCTTTCAGAATTGAAAAAGAAGATACAAGCTGGATTGGGCCGCTCATCGGCGCATTGCCATGGATACTTATCATTGTTTTCTGGATAGTAATAATGCGCAGAATGCAGGGGCAATCAGGCGGAACAAAAGGAATATTCTCTTTCGGGAAATCAAAAGCTAAACTGCTTACTGAGAATCAGCTTCTTGTAACATTTAAAGATGTTGCCGGAGCTGATGAAGCGAAGTATGAGCTTGAAGAGATAATTGAGTTCTTACGTGAGCCCTCCAAGTTCCAGAAGCTGGGCGGGAAAATACCGAAAGGTGTATTACTGCTTGGACCTCCGGGTACGGGAAAAACATTATTAGCCCGCGCAGTAGCGGGTGAAGCAGGCGTCCCGTTCTTCTCTATCAGCGGTGCGGATTTTGTTGAGATGTTCGTGGGCGTTGGGGCTTCAAGAGTTCGTGACCTGTTTGAAAAAGGAAAGAAAAGTGCCCCTTGTATAATTTTTATTGATGAAATTGATGCAGTCGGAAGGCACCGCGGTGCAGGTCTCGGCGGCGGACACGATGAGCGTGAGCAGACTCTTAACCAGCTGCTGGTTGAAATGG
>JAUQWT010000118.1 GCA_030835005.1 Ignavibacteria bacterium
AACATTGTTTACTCTGAATACACAAGTGAAGAACTGTACAAAGAAGGCGCAAAACGCGGCGCTATTGACCCATGTTTCCCCTCAAAGATAGGTATTCCGCACATTCATAACCTGATGTATAAGATCCATAAGAAGAAGAAAATGGATTACCTCTTCTTCCCTATTGTTGATACAATGCCATCAGATCTTATTTATGCGCAGGAGCACCATGCATGCCCGACTGTTACGGCAACATCCGAAGCTGTAAAGGCTGCATTTATTAAAGAAGGTGATATTTTCAAAGAATTCGGAATAGAATATGTCAACACATATTTAAGAATGACCGAAGAGAAACTTTGCGCAAGACAGATGTATGAGGAATGGAAAGATAAGCTGGGACTTTCTGAAGAAGAAAACAACAAGGCAGTAGATGAAGCTTTTAAAGCTTATTACAGGTACGTTGATATGCTGAAGAGGAAGTCACGTGAGGCATTAGATAAGCTTGAAGAAGAGAATAAGCTTGGAATAGTTATTCTCGCAAGACCATACCACAATGACCCGGGCGTGAATCACGAAATACTCGAGGAATTCCAGAAACTTGGGTACCCTGTTTTCTTCCAGGATTGTTTGCCTACAGATGAAGATATGCTTGAGAGGCTTTTTGGTGATGATGTGAAAGCGGGTCTAATTAAAGGACCTATGGATGTAGGCGACGTTTGGAAAAACTCATACAGTGAGAACACAACAAGAAAAGTTTGGGCTGCCAAATATACATCACGGCATCCTAATCTTGTGGCGCTTGAGCTTTCATCGTTCAAATGCGGGCATGATGCACCGATTTATACAGTTGTAGAAGAAATTGTCTCCAACAGCGGCACTCCCTATTTCTCATTTAAAGATATTGATGAGAATAAGCCTACAGGTTCAATAAAGATACGTGTCGAGACTATTCACTACTTCCTGAAACGTTACCGCGAAGATATGGTAGTTAAGAGCAAGAAACTATTGACAATTGAAGAAAAGATGATGGAATTTGAGGAAAAAATAAGAAAGCAATATGAATTGCAGGAGAAACTCAATGCGATCCATAAAGCACAGGGTACCGGACCATATCATAACGGAAGCAAGGACGGCAATGCTGTAGAGATAGATCTGAGTAAAGTAAAGAAAGAAACTACCGTACAAAAGATTAAAGAAACAGAAGAATTACTGGCTTAAACCAGTTTTTGTTCAGCAAATGCATTACAAACCCGCCTATTATTATTTTGGGCGGGTTTCTATTTTGAGTACACATAAACAACAGAAAATAAGCCACCGCCGTATTAATAGCTAATGCACGAGCTAACGCATGGAACTATTGCATATTAACAAACAATTTCATATCTTTGTAATCATACATACATGTATGATTGATTAAGTACATTATCATGAATAAGACAAAAGAGGAATCATTAATTACAAAAGAGGCTATTCTACAAGGTGCTATGAAGACATTTCTTCATAAAGGATACTCTCTCACCTCACTTGAAGACATTGCCCGCAACTGCAAAGTCACCCGTGGAGCTATTTATCATCACTTCAAAGGCAAAACGGAAATTTACGATCTTCTGGTACAAAATGCAGATGAAAGCATGCGTGACTTACTGGAGAATGTATTAAATGAAGACCTCCCCCCTTTTGTTATAATAGAGAAACTGATTTTTTCAGTAGTGAACAATTTTTATGAAAATAAGCAATTCAGAGATTTTATTGAATTAACATGGTTCAAAAGAGAAACCGATCTTAAGGACAAAAGCTCACTCAACAAAAAATTAATGTCAGACTTTTTTATTAAGAAGGTAAAACAACTCCTGAAACTTGCCGTTAAACAGAATACACTGAGCAAGAATACGAATATAGATATAATATCCGCTCAGATCATCTGTCTTATTGGCGGCTTTTACAGAGGTTACTATATTAATCCTGAACTATTTAAGAGTAAAGAGAAAACATGTAAATTATTCGCTTCATATTTCAATTCAATAACCAAATAAATTCATCATTTAATGAACAATTATCTAATCCTTAAAAGTCCTCTGAAAACAAAAGCTTCAAGATTCTTCAAATCTGCATCAATAGGAATATTTACTATTGTATTTATAAACACAAGTAACTTATGCGGTGATAATTCTATACCCTTTGATATCACAACAGGAAGACCTGTTATCGAACTCATGATCAATGGAAAAGGGCCTTACAGGTTCATCTTCGATACAGGCGCTTCGGGCAGTGTTATAGATGACAGTGTTGCTCAGGCATTGGGTCTTGAAGTTAAGGGAGAAGTTCGAGTAGGCAGCCCTGGAACAGATAAGACAACAAAAGCAAATCTTGTGAATCTGAATATTACTCTTGGCAGCGAACATTTTGAGAATTATCAAATGGTATCTATGCCAGGGATAAAGGCTAAAGTAAATGTGGACGGAATAATAAGCTATTCAATGCTTTCCGGCTTCCTCTTGAAAATTGACTACCCAAACAGCAAGCTGGAAATTTATACGGACGAGCTTGAGAAAAGTAATTCAATTTCTTATACTTCACCAGACCGCATAATCACTATTAAGATAAATGTTGACGGAAATGAAATTGACTGTCATCTTGATACCGGCAGCAAATTCGGATTTACTTTGCCGAGTGATATCGTTTCAAAACTAAAGCTCAAATATGAACCTGTTGAGGGTCCCAAAAAGAAGACTATGAACGGGGAAATTTTAACAAAGCAAACTCAACTGGATGGCAGCATCACCTTTGGAGGAATTACGTTTATAGACCCTGAATTTGATTTTACTGAACAATTTTCAAATTTCGGCAATTTAGGGTATCAGATACTGAAGCAGCTTTCAGTTACAATAGACCAAAAGAATCATCTGATCAAATTTGAAAGAACTGGTGAAAATAAATAGCAAGATAGATCTACTTTAGTGATCTGAAC